>NZ_LZMN01000054.1:0-152989 GCF_001665955.1 Corynebacterium sp. EPI-003-04-2554_SCH2473622
GGGATACCTGAGATCGCAACGATGTCACCTGCGATAGCTTCTTGCGCTGGTTTGCGATCGAAGCCTTCTGTACGCAGCAGCTCGGCAACCTTGACATTGGTAGTCTTTTCGTTGCCGTCTTCGTCGTAGTGAATCCAGGCCACCTGCTGCCCTTTGGTAATCTTGCCTGCGTACACGCGTAGTAGCGCCAAACGGCCAAGAAAGTCCGAGGAGTCCAGGTTGGTGACATGCGCCTGCAACGGAGCATCAACGGTTGCAGATGGCTCCGGCAGAACGTCGTAGATCACATCGAACAGTGGTTGCAGATCTTCTGAATCTGGAACATTGCCATCTCCCGGATTTTCTGTCGAGGCCTTGCCTTCACGCCCAGACGCGTAAAGAACCGGCAAGTCCAGAAGTTCTTCCGCTGCTGCAGCGGCCTCTTCGTTTTCCAATCCGGCGGCGATTTCCAGCAACAAGTCCTGGGATTCTTGCACAACGGCATCGATGCGAGCGTCTGGGCGGTCAGTCTTGTTGACCGCGATGATCACCGGCAACTTCGCTTCCAACGCCTTGGTGAGAACGAAACGTGTCTGTGGAAGTGGCCCCTCGGCGGCATCGACAAGCAGAACTACACCGTCAACCATCGAGATTCCGCGTTCGACTTCACCACCAAAATCCGCGTGGCCCGGGGTATCAATGACGTTAATGATAAGGTCAGCACCGTCTTTACCAAGACCTTTACGGCGGACCGCGGTGTTTTTCGCGAGGATCGTAATGCCACGCTCTTTTTCCTGGTCATTCGAGTCCATGACGCGATCATTTACTTCGCCATGTTCGCCGAACGCTCCGGATTGCTCGAGCATCCCGTTGACGAGCGTGGTTTTGCCATGGTCGACGTGTGCGACGATTGCGACGTTGCGGAACTCAGTGTTCACAGTACTCCTGAAAAATCGTGGGTTTTAACGGTTCAACGATACTCCCCTTGCCCATTCGTTGCACCTTTTCTTTAATGCAATGCCCCCAATCCCCCATAAATCACAATACGAGCACCGAAAACCAATTGTCGTTTGCACCAGGCGGCTTGCACCATGCGGCTAACCGTCTTGAGCTCTCTTGAGTTTTCTAAAGAAGCTTGCTCCAGGCTGCAGTTCACACGCGCGGATAACGATGGTTAGGTGACGGATAGAGCACAAATCTCGACATGAAGGCAATAACACACCCCTATTGCAGATAAGGAACAACCCAACTAATGTTGTGAGAATTGTGAGCAATGTTTTTAGTGTTACTCATGTGACGCCAAAGTGTCGACTACTTCGCTCCATTCATCTTATTCAACGGTAATTTCACAGCTATCGTTCACAGACCATTTCCCGGAGGAACACATGGTTGCAGCCCCCCGCACCCGCACAGTCATAGCTAGCATCGTCGCCAGCTGTGCCTTACTCGCGTCATCGGCACTGCAGGCTCACGCAGCCCCCCAAGCATCCAGTGTGTTACCTGCACCGAACCCTGCCTCGCAACAGGGACAACTGCTCAGTAGTCAACTCAACGATCTGTTTACCCGGTATTCTCCAGTCGATCACCTGGGGCGACCAACTCCGGAAACAGCCGCCCAAATCCGCGGTTTCGCGCACCAGCCATGGGTCCCGCCACAGGCAAAAGACGCCATCTTACAGGCACTGGATTTCGCAATCGGAGCAGGTGAAACTGGCGGACCGGATTTACCTAAACAAGGCCCACAATTCACGCAATTTGGCTGGCCTACGGTCGCCGGTTCCTGCATCAACGGCGCTCATAACAGCGTCGGTACAGCTATCGCAGTACCAGGCCCCGCAGACATTCCCTTGCCTGGCGCCAAAGCACATGAAACCGCTTTCTTGTTCACAGCATTAGGCACCGCACCCGCCGCACAACACCAAGATATGCGCGCTCATTGGTTCAACCTCTCCAATGGCAGGCGCGGCAGCATCAGTCTTGGAAACCACGGTATTAATCCAGAAGGGCCGGCAACCATTTCTGGTGTCGCGGACACCGGTCGCGGGATTATCGTGGTCTTACTAGAAGGCAGCGTCCACACAGAAGATAGCACCTGTAACTACTTCCCTACCGCCGCGATCATTACTAGCTAACACTTCACAGGTCACGATCATGCACCCCGTTAAACACGAAACCTTTGCCACCGAGAGCAAGGTGAATATCGACCCGAAAGGTTTTCACCGCCACGTCGATATTTATCGCACCACCGATTTCGGCTTATACATGGCCCGAGGTGCGGATCACCCACAATTCGGTTATCTCGAATCATGGCTGCTTCCAAAGCTGTCGTTGCGAATCAGCATTTTTCACTACCGTCCAGGCTTCGAAAGACCGCAAGATTTCTACATTGACATTGTCGAAATCAAAGACGCTGTCGAAAACAAACTTCCTACTGCTGAAAACACAGCAGGTGAACCATTGCCTGAGGAAGAATCGGCAACAACATCTACGGTGGCGAAAGTAGAACCGGCTTGGCACACTCGTGACCTCTACGTAGATATCGTCTCCCTCACCGGCCATCCAGTTGAGGTTCTCGATATCGATGAACTTGCGGAAGCCACCTCACAAGGTTTAATTAGCGCCGACGACGCCGAACACGCAATTGAAGCAACTTTACGGGCTGTCGAAGGCATCACGCGGCATAACGACGATATTCTAGCTTGGTTAAGGTCTCTGGACATGCCCATCTCCTGGGCCCACCCCGAATCGTTTACCCTGAGCCCTCCAATAGAGAGCTAGGCTAAAGCCAATGTGGGGCCACAAAATCGATGGAAACTATTTAGGCACCCAGTAACAACGAGACTGCCATAATCGCCATTCCGGCAATCAAGCCATATATCGCGGCATGATGGCGGCCCGTAACCTCGGCCGTCGGCAGGAGTTTGTCCAAACTGATAAATACCATGACGCCGGCTACAGAAGAGAACACGAAACCAAGTGCCACTGGTCCCATCACGGGCATAAGCAAAGCAAACCCGACAAACGCCCCCAGCGGTTCCGCCAACCCCGACAAGGTTGCTGCTGCCCACGCTTTCCACCGGGATCCTAGCGCTTCACGCAGCGGGATGGCTACCGCAATGCCTTCAGGAATATTATGGATCGCTATCGCCAACGCTACCCCCACCGCGATTTCTGGTTCTTCTAAACCCGCAATGAACGTCGCCAACCCTTCTGGGAAATTGTGAATTGCGATTGCCACGGCAGTAAAAACCCCGGTCTTCAGAAACCTACTACGTGCGTCTTTCTGAATCTGCAAAGGTTCATGGGGGTTGACGTCTTCTGGGACTAACCTGTCGACCACCAAGATCAGCGCTATGCCTGCGAAAAAGCCAGCAACCGCCCAACCACCGATACTCTCCATGGCCTTTGGCAAAATTTCCACAAACGAGACATACAACATAACGCCAGCAGATAAGCCCAAAGCTATCGCCATAAAAGCCGGACCTGGGCGTTTTTTCGCAACCGCAATCGCGCCCCCGATACCGGTAGAAAGCCCGGCTCCAAGGGTAAGTGCGAACGCAAATAAGATCGTGGAAGTTTCGTACATTCTTTTTATTAGACTTTATTCGACTGGTTAATTTAAGAAGCTCACTAAGCTGGTCAATTTCTGGTGTGCGGATGCAAGGTTTCTACCTACAATGCTTAACCAGGAGTTTATTGCAATACGCGGTATAAACCATGGTAGCCACACAAAACTATAAACACGATAAGCAGGGTGATCGAAGTGCAGTTTTTTCCGCTGCCTGCTAGCGCTGTCCACGTCAGTGACCCAATTCCAGCTGAGAAGGCGTTCAGCGCAGCCATTTTGAGCTTGCCAAGCATTCACGTGGCTCCGCCCAGCGGGCGGCACGCTCGCGCTGATGAGGACCATGCGAAACAGTTCGAGATTCCAGTAACTATGACGTTCCAGGGTAAATGGCGAATCAATGCGTCGAAGGGGATTATCGGCGTACTTCCCGACGTCGAGGCATTACGCCCATTGCGGACTCTCAAGATTGCAGCAACGGCACGCATTTCTCTCGATTCCGGGTATATAGACCTAGAAATTCTAGCTCCAATTGCACCGTGGATTGTCGCGGTAAATAACCCTGCAGGTCCGGTAACTGTGGGCTCACGATACTATCCCGTGCACTCTAGTTATGACATGCGTACTTACGGCACGTCACACATGTACGCAGTGGTTTCGGGTACCAGTGTGTTCATCGATGGCAATAAACTTGGCTCAATCCCTGTCACAGAGCCGATCGCTACCCCGCTCAACGTTCGGGCATATTGTTCGGAAGGACACGTGGTCGTCGCGCTTCCCCACGGTGACGGGCGTGTAGTAGAGATTCCTAGTCTTGCGCAACCACTGGACATCTACCCTGCAGCCACAATCTTGCAACCACTGCCGCACGGCCAACGCAGCATTCAACAACCTGCCAACCCAATTGAACCACAATCCTCGCCTTAAAGTTCATAAACCTTAAACTTAACGCGCGGGCTTTCCTTTAGGCTCTCACCACGTAAAATTAAGGGAATGAAGTCTTTAGCAGGCGGATGGTCCTCAAGTGCAGCCAAATATTTTTTATGGCATTCTAGCGAAGCAATAGCGGCTTGTTCATCATCGCAATCCACCCGATAAGCGTGGTCTGCAGCCACGTCATTCACTATCCAGAATTGCCGAGCGGACCAGGCCGGTTCTGGTAGCTCACGAAAGACCCACGGATTAGCGGCATCGCGGGCAGCATCGAGTGCTGCCAGTCCAGCTACCCGGTGATCAGCTTGGTTCAATCCCCAGGACAACTCCAAGCTCATGGGCAAAGTCACGACGGCATCAGGCTGAAATTGGCGAATTTTGCGTGCAATCGCCTTTCTTAATTCCAGACTATAAACGAGCTGACCGTCCAGGAAATCTAATATTTCCAGTGACTCCACGCCAATCGCATTACAGGCCTCGCGTTGTTCAGCAGCACGCAGCGGACCGCACTCTTCCGGCGTCATCGTCGCGATGCCGGCCTCGCCAGAGGTTAACAGCAAATAGGCGATCTCAACGTCTGAGTGCTTAATCCAAGCATGTGCGGCCGCAGAGAGACCATATTCGGGATCATCTGGGTGTGCCACAACAACCAGGATTTTCTTAATACCCGAAATATCTAATGGCGTTAATTCAGGTTCTGGTTGTTCCTGGGATTTGGATACTGCTGGTTGTGTCTCATTCATATTTACGTGATTTCCCTAGGGCTTCACAGGCATTTCACGCTTTTTCACCCAGGCGACCACGCGATAAGTTACCGGCAATAAAACTGCTTCCATCGCCGTCTTCCAGACAAACCCTACGATTACGTAATTCACCAAATCCGAGAATGTACTGATACCGATCGCGGTCGCTGCAATCAGGCAGAACACCAAGGTGTCACCGAATTCGCCAACGACGGTCGACCCCATCAACCGCTGCCATAATGGAGCGTTGGCATTGCGGTTTTTCATCGTGGTCAGCACCCAGGCGTTGAGCAGCTGGCCAACAGCATAACCAGCCAGCGAAGCCGCCACAATCTGCGGAACCAACCCAAGAACTGTAGAGAATGCCTCTTGATTTTCGTAAAAATCAGCAGCTGGCAACCAAATGGCGACATAAAACGCTAGTACCGCCACTAATGCCGAGGCAAAACCTGTCCAAATGGCTACCCGAGTAGCTTTGAACCCATAGCATTCCGCCAAAACGTCGCCAATAATATAGGCGATTGGGAACAAGAAAAATGCGCCATCCGTAACTAGCGGACCTATCGTCACACCTTTACTGGCGGTTATATTCGAGATGACAAAAACAACGACGAACGCAGCCAGAAAAATTGGATATAGCCCGGCACGAATCGGGATGTAGCGAGCGTGGGCATCACCGGTGGTCTGCTGGGAAGCATCTTGCGGGGTGTTCTTTGTCATCTCGAAGTTCTTTCCGGTTGTTCCAGACGGCTGTGTTAAGCGCCGGTCTTCCAATCACATACGTCGCCATCTTGCATAACGTAGTCCTTGCCTTCCAGGCGCACTTTGCCAGCATTACGCGCTGCAACCATGGAGCCTGCCTCGTCGAGGTCAGAGAAAGACACGATTTCACCTTTGATAAAGGTTTTTTCAAAGTCCGAGTGGATCACGCCCGCTGCCTGTGGGGCTGTAGCTCCCTGCTTGATAGTCCACGCACGGGCTTCTTTCGGTCCCGCGGTCAGATAGGTCTGGAGCCCGAGTGTCTCAAAACCAGCACGCGCGAGGGTGTTCAGCCCAGGCTCATTTTGCCCGACAGATTCCAACAATTCGGCTGCTTCGTCTTCTTCTAATTCGAGCAATTCAGTTTCGGTCTTTGCGTCCAAGAAGACGCAGTCGGCTGGCGCTACTAATTCTGCCAATTCGGCCCGCTTCGCCTCATCTGTCAGTACCTCTTCATCAGAATTAAAGACGTACAGAAACGGTTTAGTGGTCATCAAATGCAGATCACGCAAGGGAGCCAATTCAATCTCACCGTTTTTCGCAGCTGCGTACAGTGTGCGGTCGTCTTCCAATACTGAACGAGCTGTCTTCGCAGCTTCAACGACCTCGGTCAGGTCTTTATTCTTTTTGGCTTCTTTTTCCAGTCGCGGGAGGGCTTTTTCCAAAGTCTGCAAATCCGCAAGAATAAGCTCAGTATTAATGATGGAGATATCACTAGTTGGGTTGACCTTACCGTCAACATGGATCACGTTGTCATCGGCAAAGGCACGAACCACCTGGCAGATCGCATCGGCTTCGCGAATATTCGACAAGAACGCATTTCCCATGCCTTCACCTTCCGAAGCGCCTTTCACGATGCCGGCGATATCTACGAAGGAAACGATGGCTGGCAAAATCCGCTCAGAGGAGAAAATCTCCGCGAGCCGACGCAATCGTGGATCCGGAAGCTCCACCTGGCCGACGTTGGGCTCGATGGTGGCGAACGGATAATTCGCTGCCAGAATATCGCTACGGGTCAGGGCATTAAACAGAGTGGACTTGCCAACATTGGGCAATCCGACGATTCCTAAAGTAAGACTCACACGGCTCATCCTAACGTATTAGCTTTAGGTACTTCGAAGCCATCGCAGGATTGGAGTTAACTTGCCCAGGCAACGATCCCACAGCGCCCTGCGAGTGAATCTGCATCTGCGTTCTTCGCCTAGCAGCTAGGAATAAGGCATGATATTAGGCGTGAGTACGAAGCCAGACCGAGCACAAGATCGCCAGGAGCAAGAACCTGCTCCACAGGATATCGAGTGGTCAGATATCACGCCGCACCCACCCGGCGATCAAGTCGATCGTTCTGTGGTGCTCGGCCACGGCATTAAACAGGCCGCCACCTGGGCATTACGCCTAATTATCCTTGGTGCATTCATTTACTTTTTGGGCAGGATCGTCGGTCGCTTCTGGGCTGGCGTATTGCCGATTGCATTTGCATTAATCATCTGCACCATGCTGGCTCCGATCTCGCGCCAGCTAAGAAATGCAGGCTTTCCGAGTTCACTCGCGGCGCTAATAACCTTGGGCGGTTTCGTCAGCTTAGTAGGCGGAACTATATTCTTCATCGCCCCCGACTTCGTTCGTCAATCCCAAGGCCTTTACTTACAGACGGTGGAAGGCATTCAACGAGTGCAAGTCTGGTTACAAGGCCCACCTCTCCACCTCAATAGCGATGATCTCTCAAATTTCATTGAAGAGGTATTTACCTGGCTGCAAGAACAGGCCGACACCATCGTCGGCGGTGTTTTTGCTGGCATCGAAACAGCAACCTCAATGGTCATCACTCTATTTGTGGTTTTAGTTCTGACCTTTTTCTTCCTCAAAGATGGACATAAGTTCCTACCTTGGCTGCGCCGCGCTACGGGTCGTCGTACTGGTTGGCACTTGACCGAACTCTTCACCCGAGCGTGGCTCACCCTGGGCGGATTTATCCGCGCACAAGCCTTAGTGTCTTTAATTGACGCCATCTTTATTGGTCTCGGGCTCGTTATCATCGGAGTTCCGCTGGCACTAGCACTGGCGATTATCACCTTTATGGCCGGCTTCATTCCCTTTGCCGGGGCGATTACCGCCGGAGCTTTATCGACGCTAATTGCGTTGGTGAGCCTTGGATTTACTGAAGCAATTATGGTGCTCATCGTGGTCGTCGCAGTCCAACAACTTGAGAGCAATATCCTCTCACCGTGGTTCCAGGCGCGCGCAATGAACTTACACCCAGTGGTCGTGTTAATTTCCGTAATTACTGGTACTGCGCTGTTCAACCTAATCGGCGCATTCTTGGCAGTACCAGTCGCAGCAATGATCGCCGTCGGTTATCGTTACGTCCAAGACCTCCTCACCTTGAATTCTGGTGAGCGCCGCGCACGCGATATCACTTCGGTGACGATCGCTGGTGAGCTGGCCGCTAAATTCACCGAAGATAACGGACGCAACTTACGTCGTTCCTGGCGGCAAGACGGAAGCACACACGCCCATGCCCACGAGGATGCCGCGAAATACACCAAGGAAGCCACCATTCATCTCGACGATGATCTCGAAGATCAACTCGAAAAACGCATTAATTTAGACGCCCGACCAACCATCAACAAGTCCGACCGCCAACATCACCGCTTGGCCACCGACCGCGTGGAACGCTGGTGGGCAAAAATGTCCAAATCAAATAAACATAAGCATCAACCTGATGCCTGATCGCATTTCCCCTACTCTCCGCAGGCCATACCATGACCATTTCTACAGTTGCCATCGTTTCCGTATTTATTGCACTCGTGTTGGGCATCGCTCTCGGATGGTTCGCACACGGTAGCTTGCGCCCACACGGCACAATAAACGCCACTCGATCCCTTGACCGCCCGAAGTTTGCAGGAGACTCGGGGCTACTCAATGAAGAGTCAGTAAATCAACATCCCCCAGCTTCCCGGCCTGAACCTGGGCTCACGCCCGCGCTAGAATCTCTCGCAGTCGTGGAAAGATCGCTGGAAAGCATCAATGGGCAATTGCGCACCATGGAATCCGAGCGCAGCCATACCGCGGCATCGCTGACCAGCCAAATTCAGGCACTATCACGCACATCTACGCGTTTAAACGAACGCACAGATCAGCTTGTAAACGCCCTGCGCAGCCCAAATGTCCGAGGCCGCTGGGGAGAGATGCAGCTCGAACGCGTCGTTGAGCTCGGGGGAATGGTTGAACACTGTGATTTCAGTGTGCAAACAAGCGCCAAGCTGGGAGAAAGACTCGTTCGCCCCGATATGGTTGTTCATTTAGCTGGGGGTCGGCAGATCATCGTCGATGCCAAAGTACCGTTCACGTCATATCTGGATGCTCTTGATACCGATGATCCGGAAGAACACGCCGGTTATTTGCGTCGACATGCTCACCTACTGCGCAACCACGTCGCAAATCTTTCAGCAAAACCCTATATTGATGCATTCCAACCCAGTCCAGAATTCGTGGTCATGTTCGTACCTGCGGACCCATTCCTTGATTCGGCACTCAATACCGACCCGGAATTACTCGAGTATGCATTTTCCAGAAACATTGTAATTGCAACACCGACTACACTATTTGGACTCCTACGTACGGTAGCTTTGGGCTGGCGACAAGAAGATTTTTCCGAAAAAGCCAAAGAAATTCATGAGCTGGGCCGTCAGCTATACTCGCGGTTAAATACGGTCAGCGAACATTACAATCGTGTCGGAAGGAGTCTGGACAAGGCTGTTGAAGCCTACAATTCCACGCTCTCTTCACTAGATTCCCGAGTGCAGGTTACTGCTCGACGATTAGCAGAAATGGGAGTGAGTTCACGAGAACCCACCAAGCCGTATCACGCAGCACACCGTGCACGGCACAGCTCCACAGACTCTTCGCCTACGTATGTAGATGTCGCAGACTATCACGAATCTGACTTCCGCTAAGATGACCTACTGTGTCTACGCAGTCTCGAAGGTCCCCCGCGCCAGGTTTTTCCGGCCTGTCGTTGTCGCTTGCACTTGTACTAGTGCTGGCCGCCAGCGTGACAGGACTACTACTTAGCATCTTGTTTAATGGCCTTGGCTGGCCTTTCTTGTTGTGTTTTTTGCTTGCCGCGGTTTTCGTCACGCTCTTCGTAGAAGCAGAGTCGTTATTTCTGACCGTAGCGCCGCTTCCGCTAATTTTTGGTTTTTTCGCGTTCTCCACCTCCTGGGGCAACAACATCGCTTCAGCGCCAGACGGGGCCAAGGCTGCATCACGCACGATGGTATGGACCTCGATTTACGCCGTGGTCGAATATTTTCCCGCGCTAGCTTTGATCACCGTCATCTCCATCGGTATCGCTGTGGCTCGATTATTGCTACTAAACAGTCAAGCAAAGATACACGAGCGAAACAGAAGGCAGCAGCGCAGCCGTAATCAAGAATCTAATCGACGCAATATTCGCTCTAGTTCGCGCGCCCGCGAACGCACCAACCGTGTAACCGTAGAAGAATTGATGGCACGTAACCGTGCTGACAACGCTACTTCTTCCCCTGTGCGTTCATCACGGCTCCCCCGATCAACACGCCCAAGCAGTCAACTGGAAGCCAATGCCCGAAGGGCGCAGGCTAGCGCACATGCGTCGAAGTCCGCTAATGAACCAACGGCATCCACAGAACGCATCCGCCCAGCAGCTCCCACTCGTACGTCAGCGCGACGGGCAGGCGAAAGATCTTCGGCCTTCTCCCGGAGCAATAACCGGGATAATTAATGCACCAACCAGAATCTTAGTTTTGGACCTGCTTTTTCCGGTTACGGGCTGGACGGAGATCGCGCGGCAGTGAGAACTGGATCGTCTCGGTTGTCGTCGTCACTTCTTTCACATCAGAGAATCCACGCTCATCGAGCCATTGTATGACGTCACGAACCAGTAATTCTGGAACCGAAGCACCACAGGTCACACCAACGGTTTCCACACCGTCCAACCATTCTTCCTTGATCTCATCAGCAAAATCGACCAAGTACGACGCTTTAGAACCAGCATCAAGGGCAACCTCTACCAATCGTTTGGAATTCGAAGAGTTCGTCGATCCCACCACGATTACTAATTCACACTGCGGGGCGATCGCACGAACCGATTCTTGGCGGTTTTGCGTCGCATAGCAGATGTCATCACTCGGTGGGTTTTCTAGGTGCGGGAATCGTTCTCGCAATTTATTGACGATTTCCATGGTCTCCGTTACCGAGAGCGTGGTCTGTGAAAGCCAAACAATCTTTTCATCAACCAACGATTCCGGAAGCTTGTCAACCCCCTCCACACCGTCGACAAGATAGGTCACCTCTGGCGCATGCCCAGCGGTGCCTTCGACTTCTTCGTGGCCTTCGTGGCCGACCAGCAAAATATGATAGCCGTCGCGGGCGAAGCGTTCAGCCTCACGGTGTACTTTTGTCACCAGCGGGCAGGTGGCGTCAAGCGTAATCTGTTTTCGCTCACCAGCTTCAGCCCGCACCGCCGGCGAGATACCATGTGCAGAAAACACCAGGTGGGCGCCTTCTGGGGCCTCCGATGCTTCATTTACGAAGATAACGCCCCGCTTTTCAAAGGTCTTCACCACGTACTTGTTATGCACAATCTCTTTGCGCACGTAGATCGGTGCTCCGTATTTTTCTAAGGCTTTTTCCACCGTTTCAACGGCGCGGTCCACACCAGCGCAGTAGCCGCGGGGTGCCGCGAGAAGAACATTGGGTTGTCGCTCAGCCTGTTCAGTCATGCCCTCCAGGGTATCCAATACGTCAACACCCAGTACAATGGGCAGCTGTTACCGGGTACAACCGCTACGCGCATCGTTGGACGAAGGGATCGTTGTTGAGTAAACCACCCGCTACATTAGAGAATCCATGGTCAGTCAGCACTGCCAATACCGAGATCAAGGGCTGGATTGAACGGCTCGGTTATTTGTGGGTCGAAGGCCAACTCACGCAGGTCAACATGAAACCGTCGTGGAAGCTGTCCTATCTCACTTTGCGCGACGTCAACCAGGAAATGTCGGTTTCTCTCACGACCTCCACACAATTACTACAAAATTTGCCTACTCCGATTAAAGATGGCGATCGCATCGTGGTGTACGGCAAGCCAGCGTTTTACGCAGGCCGTGGGTCGTTTTCATTATGGGTGACTGATATTCGGCATGTGGGGGTCGGTGAACTACTCGCTCGCATCGAAAATCTGCGTCGGCAGCTTGCCGCTGAAGGTCTGTTCGACGCCTCGAAAAAACTTCCGCTCCCTTATCTTCCCCGTACAGTAGGTCTGATTACCGGGCGCGGATCAGCTGCTGAACGTGACGTTCTTTCAGTAGCACGTGACCGCTGGCCTGCCGTGGACTTCCGTGTTATTAATACCGCAGTGCAGGGTGCCCAAGCGGTCAGTCAAGTAATAGACGCACTCCAGCAGCTAGACGCCGACGACGAGGTTGATGTCATCATCATCGCACGTGGCGGCGGCAGCGTGGAAGACTTGTTACCGTTTTCCGAAGAAGCTCTGCAACGTGCAGTAGCAGCGGCACGCACACCCGTCGTTTCAGCAATCGGCCATGAACCAGATTCACCGGTTCTGGACAATGTCGCAGACCTACGTGCAGCGACTCCGACGGATGCGGCAAAGAGAGTCATCCCTGACGTCGCCGAGGAACGCGCGCTTCTCGACGAAGCACGCGCCCGAATGGCGCAGGCTATCGGACAGTGGGTAGCACGCGAACGACAAAATCTGGATGCTTTATGCTCCCGCCCGGTGCTGGCAGACCCGCGTACCCCGATCAAAGCCCGGCACGACGAACTCGAAAATGCATTAGCTGCTATTCGTCGGGAAATCCGTCATGTCGTTGGCCAGGAAAGCTCGCGGGTTGCAGCTCTACGCGGACAGGTTTCTGCGCTCGGGCCAGCATCCACATTAGAACGTGGTTATTCAATCGTGCAGGTACTGCCTCGTGATGGCGATTCAGAGGTTGTAACCACGATTGCACAAGCACCTCCTGGTTCTCAATTACGCATTCGCGTCGCCGACGGCTCGATCACTGCGGCGGGTATGGGAACCCAGCATGCGGATTAGGCAACGAGCAGTCCCCTCCTCATGTCATTAACTTGTTGCTGAGTCCCTGTACCTTGCGTTAACTCTGTAATTATTTATTTCGAAAGGCTGCACAATGAACGATTCTTTTGGTACCGGAAATCCTTCCCCAGAGCGCCCAGTTGATGAACTCAGCTATGAACAAGCCCGTGACGAGCTGATTGAGACCGTCAAAATTTTGGAATTAGGTCAGATGGGACTTGACGAATCGCTAAAGTACTGGGAACGTGGCGAGGCCTTAGCCAAGCGTTGCGAACAGCATTTAGATCGGGCAAACCGCCGTGTTGACGAGGCAATGAGTACTAGGAATAGCGCAGGAGATGAATCTGGCGCACAGAATCGGGATTCTGGCACCGATCACGGCGAATAAGGATAAAACACGTTATTGAGCACGCCGAACGATACCCGGATTGATTTCCTCTATTTATCCGAACAGGACATGGTTGACGCACAAGTTACAGATTCTGCCCAATGCGTCAAGACTATGGAGGAAACTCTTATGCTGCTTGTCGACGAAGACGCCGGAATTACCGGAATAGCCGACGACCCCAAAAGAAACTTCTGCGAGGAGCAGACATGGCCGTCACTACTGTGACCGAGTTACTCGATTTTTTCGAAGCACATTCCGTCGAGTATTTGGATATGCGTTTTACAGATCTGCGCGGCACCGAGCATGCGTTGACCATTCCGGCAAATACTTTTACTGAGGCTTCAGCGGTAGCGGGGTTTGCCTTTGACGGTTCGTCGATTGATGGTTTCACTACCACCAATGAACCCGACATGATTCTGCGCCCAGATATTTCCACCGCGTATATTGATCCATTTCGTGCGCACAAGACGGTCAATATGAAGTTTTTCGTGCACAAGTCGGCCTCCGACGGCACACCCTATTCCCGGGATCCACGCAGCATTGCCCGTCGCGCTGAAGAATACTTGCAAGACACTGGCATTGCCGACACCTGTTATATCGGGTGCGAGGCGGAATTTTTCGTGTTCGATTCCGTGCGCTATTCCACTTCAGTTAATACTGCATTCCACCGCGTCGATTCTGATGAGGGCTGGTGGCGTTCTGGCGAAAAGACCATGATCAACGGGAGTCTGAACCGCGGAAACCAAATCCAAATTAACGACGGCCGCTTCCCCGTCGCCCCATATAACAAGACCATTCCGGTTCGTGATGAAATCGCACATCACTTGACGGGGTGCGGGTTTGCAGTAGAGCGGTTCCATCACGAGATCGCTACAGGCGGTGCACAAAAGGTCGAGTGCAGGTTCAATACATTGTTGGCTGCTGGCGATGATTTGCAGACCTTCAAATACATCGTGAAGAACGCAGCCGAGTCTATGGGGCGGACTGCAACGTTCATGCCTAAGCCATTAGAAGGTGTTTGGCGTATTCGGAATCAAATAGTTCTACAGCCATTAGAATCTCGGCTGTAGGAAATAACCTGGATGTCAAGCGCTTAGAATTCCGTGCGCCAGGTCCTTCAGGGAATCCGTATCTAGGTTTTGCTGCGCAGCTACTAGCAGGCTTGGATGGTATTCAGAACCAGATTGATCCAGGCAACCCTGTTGATTTCGATTCGTCTGACTCGTCTAGCTTGTCTGACGTCAGCTTCTCCAAAGCAAAAGCAGTTGCGCAAGTGCCGTATTCACTGGAACGGTCCTTAGAAGCTTTGGACAATGACCGAGAATTCCTAACGCGCACACGCGTGTTCAGCGACTCTTTGCTTGACGCTCATATCCGGTTGAAATACGACAAAGAAATTATGCCGCTGCGTGAAGGGCCTACCCCAAAAGAATTTGAGCTCTATTACAACGTGTAGTGCGCTACCTATGCAGGCTGGTAGGCGTCGGCCTGCAGGGTGTTTGCAATGATCGTGGTGAACTCGTCGTCAGAAGCAACCCCGTCAAATAGCAACGTGGTGCCGTTTTTCTCCACTCCCCACAGCCTGCTTACGGAAGCGTCGTCAGAAGATTTCACGGTCACCTCGCGGCCGACAATCTGACGCGCTTCTTGGTTCGGACGATATTTGCTGTCAAATTTCTGCAACGCTTGCGCAAGTGGCACGCCTGTTTGCGCAATTTGGATGAAACCGCGCTCTGCTGTCACCCATCCAACGACACTGGAGGTTTCGCCGTCGATCAGTTTGCGGCGCGCTGAGTTCGGAACCCAATCCTGTGGGGCCTCCGGGAAGTAGATGTCGTACGCACTAGCACGGGCTTCATTATCGATAAACGCCTGCGGGTCTACTTCGCGCACCGGCTCGAATTCTGGCTCCCCTGGGCTATAAGACCAGAGCCCTGTAGGAGCTACTACCACAATCATGGCAATAACAATGACGGCGACAGAGATAAACATGTCTCGGCCACCTTGAAAAATTGCGGGTTTTTTAGATTCGCCAGCCACGTCCAACAGTATGGCACGTTTAGCTATTAGAGGTGGTAATTCCAGGCGCGAATTCACAACGAATTCACAACGCCCAGCGATGTGTTCAATTAACCATGCGATCGGCTAACTCACACATTTCATCGGCTTTATTAGCGGCTTATTGGGTGTGCCCCACAACGGTTGACTATTTTAGTGGAACAATGGGAGGCACGTTTATGCCCAAGCTAGAACCCAGGAGGATTTATGTCCGCTCCCACCTCGTATATCCCTGATCGCAACCTCGCCATGGAATTAGTCCGCGTTACCGAAGCCGCAGCTTTGGCCTCGGGGCGCTGGGTAGGTCGCGGACAGAAAAATGAGGGCGACGGTGCTGCAGTCGATGCCATGCGCAGCCTGATTAACTCGGTGCATATGGACGGCGTCGTTGTGATTGGCGAGGGCGAAAAAGATGAGGCTCCAATGCTCTACAATGGCGAAAACGTTGGCACCGGCGAAGGCCCAAAGGTAGATATCGCAGTAGACCCGGTTGATGGCACGCGATTGATGGCAGAAGGTCGCCCAAATGCCATTTCCGTCATTGCAGCTGCAGAGCGTGGAACAATGTTCGATCCATCCGCGGTCTTCTACATGAACAAGATCGCAGTTGGCCCAGAAGCACGTGGTGCGATCGACATCAATGCTTCGGTAGCTGACAACGTAGCCGCCGTCGCTAAGGCCAAAGGCATCAAGGTTGCGGAAATGAACGTCGTAGTCTTGGATCGCCCGCGCCACGAGAAATTGATTAAAGAAATTCGTGAAGCTGGTGCCAAAGTACGTCTCATTATGGATGGCGATGTTGCTGGCGCAATTGCCGCTGCACAATCGCATGATTCCAACAGTGTTGACATGATGATGGGCATCGGCGGCACCCCAGAAGGCATCATTACCGCCTGCGCGATGAAATGTATGGGCGGTGAAATCCAGGGCAAGTTGTGGCCACAAAGCGAGGAAGAAGCAGAAAAGGCGCGCGCTGCCGGGCACGACTTGGACAAGGTTCTAACTACTGACGACTTGGTTTCGTCGGACAACTGCTACTTCGCCGCCACCGGCGTGACTGATGGCGATATGGTCCGTGGGGTTTCTTATCGTCCTGCCGGCGCTGTCACACGTAGCTTGGTGATGCGTTCGAAATCCGGCACAACCCGTTATGTCGAATCAATTCACCAGCTCGCTAAGCTGCAGGAATACTCCGTGATTGATTACAGCAGCAAATAAGCAACAATTTATACGGGAAATAATTGCGCAACGCTGGAATACTGGTATGCAGCACAGGCCATTACCCGGCCAAGTGCACAGCTTCCCGGCTACACAAATTACGCAATTAAGTATTGACTTGAAGGTGAGAAAATGACTGAGCAAGAATACCGCATCGAACACGACACGATGGGCGAAGTCAAGGTACCAAAGGACGCTTTGTGGCGTGCACAAACCCAGCGCGCAGTGCAGAACTTCCCTATTTCTGGCCGTGGTTTGGAATCTGCACAGATTCGCGCAATGGGTCTGCTAAAGGCCGCATGTGCACAGGTTAATAAAGACAACGGTGCTCTGGACGGTGCCAAGGCTGACGCCATCATTGCCGCTGCCAAGGAAATTGCTGAAGGCAAATACGACGACGAATTCCCAATCGACGTCTTCCAGACTGGTTCCGGCACCTCATCGAACATGAACACCAACGAGGTTATCGCATCTCTGGCAAAGCAGGCCGGCACCGAGGTTCACCCGAACGACGATGTCAACATGGGCCAGTCTTCCAACGACACCTTCCCAACGGCTACCCACGTCGCAGCTACTGAGGCCGCGGTGAAGGACCTCATCCCTGGTTTGCAACAATTGCACGATTCGCTGCTAAACAAAGCTAAAGAATGGAAGGATGTCGTCAAGTCGGGCCGAACCCACCTGATGGACGCTGTTCCTGTGACTTTGGGCCAGGAATTTGGTGGTTACGCTCGCCAGATCGAGCTTGGTATCGAGCGTGTTAAGGCCACCTTGCCGCGTCTGGGTGAGCTCCCAATTGGCGGTACCGCAACCGGAACCGGACTGAACACCTCCGCTGATTTCGGTGCCCAGGTCACCGAAGAACTGAAGAAGCTAACCGGACTCGAAGAACTGCGCGAGGCAGTAGATCACTTCGAAGCCCAAGCGAACCGCGACGCACTGGTGGAATTCTCAGGTGCGATGAAGGTCATCGCTGGTTCGCTGTACAAAATCACTAACGACATCCGCCTGATGGGTTCCGGTCCACTGACCGGCCTAGGCGAGATCCGGCTGGCTGACCTGCAGCCTGGTTCTTCGATCATGCCGGGCAAGGTCAACCCGGTTCTGTGTGAGACCGCCACCCAGGTCTCCGCACAGGTGATCGGTAACGATGCTGCTGTTTCCTTCGGTGGCACCCAGGGTCAGTTCGAGTTGAACGTCTTCATCCCTATGATGGCACGCAATGTTCTAGAATCGGCTCGTCTGCTGGCTAATACGTCCCGTGTCTGCGCTGAGCGCCTAATCGATGACATCGAGCCAAACCGCGAGATGATGAAGACTTCCGCGCAATCATCCCCATCGATCGTGACTCCACTAAACTCGGCTATCGGCTACGAAAACGCTGCGAAGGTAGCAAAGCATGCACTGGCCAAGGAAATCACCATCCGTGAGGCCGTCATTGACCTGGGCTTCGTTGGCGATGATCTATCCGAAGAAGAGTTGGATAAGCGCCTCGACGTACTCGCCATGGCCAATACCGACCGCGATCGCTTCTAAGGCTTGCAGTTCTGCCTGCAGCTAGCCTGGCCGCAGGCAGCTGTACACACAGCTCTTACTGCACATTAAATTAACGCTCTAGGCTCAATGCCTGGAGCGTTAACCATTTCTATGCACACCCAAAAATTCGCCGGTCCCTAATGCAGAATTTTTCTTTAGGCTATCCGCCTATTTTTGCTGTGCACGTAATTCCTTAAGCGAGCTAACGACGGTTATTATTAGTCAATGACTTTGCCAGCTTGCCCAGAGTGCACCAGTGAATACACCTATGAGCTACCTCCAATGATCGTTTGCCCCGAGTGTGCATACGAGTGGAATCCAAGCAACGATTCCACAGATGGCGCTGTAGATGCTTCCAACAACATCATTAAAGACAGCGTGGGCAATGAGCTCGCCGACGGCGACTCGGTCACGATCACACAAACGGTAAAGGTAAAAGGCGCCCAACAACCACTGAAAACAGGCACCAAGGTGCGTAATATTCGCTTGAATTACGACGCCGGCACCGGCCCGGAAGACCACAATATTGATTGCAAGATCGATGGATTTGGCGCAATGACGCTGAAGCCCGCCGTCGTGAAGAAGTCTTAATTACTTTCTCTTCTCCACTTTGCCAACCCCGAAAGGGATTTCTGAGGCTTTTCCGCCAGAAACCTGACAACGCCGCTGAGAAAATCAGGGGCGTATTTTTCTATTCGGGGCTACACATTGTTCTTTCAGCACCCCCTGTGCCCCAACCGATGTCGGCATAACGCACCGGAAATACCCCCAGATTAGGGGTAGAACAAACAGGCCCTAGCTTTACGGCCATGAACACACATTTCACCCCACCCAAAACCAGGGTTCGAACATGTTCCCGTTTTAAATTTTCCCAGTTCTCTTCCAGGCAATATTTAGCTACAACCCCACACGTCTCAGATTTCACAGCCCTCTAATATTAAAGTGAGGCAAATCCACCCCGACTACGCTTGCAAAACCCCGCCGCCAGCCATTTAATTCACAGCATTTTCTCTCGAAAAACTATCAAGAAAATATCTAACACTCAGGCCATACTAGGCTTATCGAACTCAGCCCCGAATGCATTCCCGCAATCCAAAGCTTCCTTGAAATGGTTGATCAATCATGTATTTTATTTCTTTGCACCCGGCGGGACAAATCACCGGTTCTCATGCACAATGAATTCCGGCGAACGAAATCAGTTCCCGCTGATTATTCGCTGAGAGCACGTTTGTAATCACCGGCTAGAAGCGGGGGATCATTGATGCAGCTACTTCGGAACGGCCTCACGCTGGCTGCCGATTCGGCCTTGAGCTACGGCCTGGTTAACCACATTCGGGGGAATAATGTTAACCAGAATCGTCGTTGTTCAATCACCGTGTCAGGCGCGCGGAGGTCAAGGGCTGCATCAATTGCTCGGGTTTCGCCTGTGAAGACGAAAGGAGGCCCGAGAAGCGGCTATAGCCGAAGCTGCCTATTCAGCGGATACACGATGGGGGTCATCGCGTGTATCGCCAGCGTGCTCTCGGAAAGCGCTTTCGGGGGCGCTTTCCAAAAGGCCACAGGATTCCGACCCAATGGGGGTTATGAGTAATCAATGTTGATCATCGATTGCTCGGGTCGGAATCCGGCTGATTTTAGGAAATAAATTAATAGGGTTGCGAGCGCGAGGCGCCCCGGATCTCACCGCAGTGTTGATCCTGGGCGCCTCGCGTCTATCTAACAAAAGTTCTCGGACTGCACTAGTTCGCTGAGTACGGGAACCTTCTGACCTAATGCAGAGTCTAATCCACTCGTAGTACTCCTCCCCTGATAATCCAAGATCACCAATAGCTATTGAAAATAGGATGGAAGGAAAGCTGATGAGCAGATACCGAATTAGCCTAGCGACATTGCTTGCCGGCAGCTTAGTCGCAGGCTGCACCTCGGACAATGCTTCTGTAACCGAGAGCGACGATGATGCCGTAGCCGATGAACCAGTACAGGAATCCATCGAATTTGCTGACTGGGTGCCCGAACGCGGACCCACGGATCGTCACGCTCCCGACTTCGAATTATTCAACTTATGCGACGAAGCACCAGATTCAGTCTGGGAAAAGGCAGGTTTGCATTATCATCCGGAAATCTCCGAAACGAGAATCTACGGAACACATATCACATGCTTTCTCGGTATGTCCGAAGATCTCACCGAGTCTCTATCTCGCGGCGAAGCAGGAAATCTAGGAATAACTGTCGATGATTATTCAAAAAAAGAATTAAAGGAGAATGGAGAATTAATCGACATGCCAATAAAATCTACGCTTCCTGGGGTCCATTTTCGCGAAATCAGTGATTCAAATGAATGTACTGCTGGATTCGAAACCATTCAAGGACGAATCAATTTTGGCGACGCAGGCCAAAAAAGAGGACTCTCAAGGCAGGAAAGTTGCGAGGTAGCGCTTGCTTACTTAGAGCAGGTTGTACGTAAATAAACCAACTCAAGGGGGGAACCATGGAATTATCTATTTCTTCAGACTCACTCACGCAGACACAACAAAAGTTAGAACTTATCTCAGAAAGAGCTGAGAGTGCAATTAAAGAAAGTGGACGCTCACGCCTCTCTGAGGCTTTTTCACAGATCCCAGGGCTAGGTTTCCTTGCCGCCGAGCATGGTAGAACGCTTTCTGGTAATCCTGGTGCTGCAGCGGAAGAATTCATGGCACTACGTGACAAAATTTCATGGGCCGCCGACAACCTGCACAACCTGGCAAGCGCAGTCTACGAGCAGGATGAATACCTCTCTAGCAGCCTGACCCACATGTATTCTGGCCATCCTTCCGCTAGCAGCAAGTTCTTTACCGCCGCTGAACCATCTGACAAGTCTGCTCCGGTAGCAATCAACAGCCCCGCTATCGGCCGGGTTCCGGATATCAATCTGTTGGCAAGTTATTTTTCCGGCACGGTTGATTCTGCAGCACACCACGACGCTGATCTCTGGCAGCAACTCAGCCAAGCCGCCACCGAAATTTCCGATGGCTTGGAAGAAGTGGCCGCGGATCTAGAAGCAAATAACTATGGTGACGCAATCTCCGGTGGTGCACAGAAACTACGTCATTTTGCAGAAACCAGCCGGACATTGAATGCTAATTCTCAGATCATGAACAGCACCATCAATAACCTGATCGGCACGATTGAGGCGGCACGGAATAACACCAGAGCTGTGCAAGCCGCGGTGGCTCTAAATCATACCCCAAGCGCACGCGAATTGATTGAGAAAACTTATTTGGATATTTTCCCTACCCAATTCAGCACCGCCTTACAGACGGCCGTTCCGCGTCTCCTGGGACTGAGCATCCCTAGCCCAGCCGCTAGCGGCGGCGAAAACCAAGCAGTTGGCACCGGCCATGCAAAATCTGGCGTGGAAGAAGCACGGGCCGCCATGCAGTTGCCCCGTGAAGTTCAACGGACCATCGCCGAATACGGACCAAACCAAGCAACATTTGCTGCCGCAGACAACGGCACAGCACAAGTAGCGAACGTGGGCCAAAATAGTGCGTCAACCCATGCCGCAGCCCACCATTCTGCGGGCACCAATAACACGCCTACGAATGTAGCTTCGCAAGCAGCAACATTTAATCCAACTAATGCGCAACAAACAGGTTTTTCTGCTCCCAACCATGGTGGCGCTGGATCCCCTGGTTTGAGCCGCTTCGAAGGTACGCCGGGAACCATGGCTGCCAACAATTCGCCTAATGCTGGTGCCGCCCGTGTTTTAGGTAATGGCAATACCGGTACCCCGCTCAACACTGGCACCACGCATGCATCCCCAACAGCTACGAACGGTTCCCAACCAATTAATGCATCAGGCACAAATGTATTTGGTGGTGCACGCGGTGCCAACGCATCGTTACCAGGGGTGTCGGAATCAGGACGGGGCGTCAACAACAGCATCACTGGCCGTGGCGGAATGAATCCTGGCGCGCAACTCGGAATTGGAGCGCGCGGGTTGGGTTCAACTGCGATTCCTGGTGCCGGCGGTTATTCCGGAGGGCACAGCGAAAACTTTTCTGCCCGTCCCATTGGCTCCGGCGGCGGAGCTTCCCATGCGGGTGGCCCCAATCAACCTGGATCCCCCGGGCCACATGCAGGCCAAAACAGCCCCAATGCAACTGGTAACCATGGCTCTAATGGACATGGCGGATCCGGTAGTTCCGGTTCCAATGGACAACACGGTGCCCACAACCCACACGGCAACAACGCTTCCGGAAACCACAACTCTCAAGCAGGAAACTCTGGTCGTTCGGGTTCCGGCCACATGGGTCGTGGAATGATGCCCATGATGGGTGGTGCCGGGCAACAAGGGCAAGGTACTGGAACAAATTCCAAACCAAGCCGTGCAAAGGCTGTAACCACAGCAATTGAACGCGAGGGGAACCAAAAAGCACTACTCGGTGAACGTCGACCGGTAGTACCTGGGGTTATCGGCGCCTGGGTGCGAGATTAACGGTTTAAGTACCTTTAATCCGTTCAACCAGATAATCCGTTGGGTACAGCAGATAGCTGTTATCCGTTACGTCGGAAATCGCGTGGATTTCGCCCCCAACGCTTACATGTAAACGCGGCGAAATTCCACGCTTGTCAGCCGCAAATAATGCCAGTGCCGCTCCCGCCATCGTTGCCATACCTTCAGCCAAGTCATTTCCGTACGTGACTGGGCGAATTAACACCATGTCTGGTTGTGGCACCGCAAAAAGTATCCCAGCGTCGAATTCTTCACCAGGAATGAAACGCTGCACACACCAATCTAAAAATAGCGGCATAGAAGACCAATGCGGGTTCGAGCAACGCAACACATAGGCGTACTCTCCGCCCGGCCCACTACGTCGGCGTTGCACATCCACTTGTGCATTATCTAAAGCGCGAAATAAATTCTTTCGCGCAATTTCCACAATTGTTTGAATGTCGTCGTCAATTTTTCGTACCTCATACGCCGGTAGCCGAAGATAGCTTCCAGCGCCACCAACCACCAAATAGCGAGCCAAATCAAGGCTAAAGCTGCCCCACTCACCACCGCGCTTGGCATCCAAATGCATAAAAGCCCCGCGATAAAGCTGCGACAAGGTCAAACCACGCGCAACGGTTTCGGTCTCGTAACGGATGATCTTTGCGACGAATTCATCCACACTAGCCGACAAGGCAGCACCATCAGCAATGTCTTCTAACAGTGGCGCCAGCTCCCTGCTAGTCTCGTGGCCTTCTCGCCACCGCAAATGAATTTTCCGTCCAGTTAACTGCATGCTTATACCTGCAGTGCTGAAGGTTGTTTCTAATTCAATTTCCAATGCTTTAGCTTGTGCAACGGGTAAGCCCCAATTTTTCTTACCGCGGGCAGGCATAAACCTAGGTTTCGGGTTAATTCTCTTAGGCCACATGGTATTTTCGCGCCGTTGGTAGTAATTCGCAGCCGGTCGCTAAGTGTCCCGACGCGGGTACTGATCCCCGGGACCGTGACCGTTTTCGTCTTCACCGTCACCAACATTATCTATATCAGCTGGTGTATCAGGCAATTCAAAATCGTCCGGCAACGGCGGCAATTCGCCAGATTCCCAAATACCCCCACCAGATTCAATCGCAGCCTGTGGATCAAAACCTCCTTTGATCAGCTGATTCATGATATGTGCGTTTGGTGCGATTTCAATTTGTTGGCTACCTGGCGTCCAATTAGAAATCGTAGTGATCTCGCCATCGTCATATACGTGCACTAGTGGTGAAACTGTTGACTCCGCACTATCGGCAATCTGCGCAGCCACCGGAGCCATCCGCGAGATACCTTCCAACAGGTCAGTGCCTTCAGTCACCGCACGTACCAACAGCAAATGTCGAGTCGGCATAGAAAATAGCAAGCCATTAGTGGTGTCAATTTCCGGTGCCCACATGTCGATAAATTCCTCTAACAGCAACGGGGCCGAACCGAGATAGTGGGAGCTCGATTCAAAAGTCCATGCTGAAGCCCCTGGTGATTCGGCGGGACCATTATGATATTGCACGTCGATATCAGTAGTGCGCAATTCTTCGCGCAAATTCGTCCGCGCAGCACGTTCTAAAGCATCAATATCATCAATTTCAGACAGCTTTTCCAAAGCAATTGTCTGTATAGAAGAGGCCGTATCCACAGCAATCGTGGCGGAGGTATCCTGTGTGAAACTGAAAAGCGTCGCCGAATCAATAATCTTTTGTTCTTCCGCGCTGAGATCACGCGTCGAAACTAGGCGTAAACGCAACCGCGAATAAATCGATGCGGTATCCAACTGTTCCATATAGGTATCGTCGTCAAGACTTGACATAAATGACGCTGCCAGGTTCGGAATCGCTTTCGGATGCTGCGAGCTTGCTACTTGGCGCACTAAATCATCTAGGCGCACCGACATGCGGCCTCGTCTCGGGTGTTCAATAGTCGCCGACATGCCGTCAAAACGAATCGACGCACCTTCAGCTGCCAGCTGGCGACGCAGCGAGGAACGAAGCTGATCCGCAGTTTTCCTACTTAGGCTCGGAAACGACGGATCTGGCTGCCGCAACAGGCGGTTTTGGCGATAGCGTCGGAACATCATGGTGCTAGTCTAACGGCAACTAGGAATCTAGGCGGTCCAGTACATGTTGTTGTGCAATATCCAGCAACTTCCGCAAAGCCACGACGGCGTCGTCACGTCGTTTTTCCCGCAATAAATCAATGATTTCCGCATTCTGCGAGATAAACGGTTCATGAATATCACGCTGCGCAAGCGACAAAAAGGCAATGCGCGCTTGGGCAATGACCGGGCGAATGTCTTCCACCAGCCGGTCTACTCCAGCAAGCGCCACGAATTCAAGGTGCACCTGGGCATTGAGACTGCCGACGACATGCCAATCATCATGTTCTGCAGCCCGGCGCGCCTCGGTAATAATTGTGTCGAGGTGCGACAAATCAATGCTGTCTAAATCAGATTCTGCCACGGCTGCGCACTCGACGATGCGACGATACGTATAGATTTCGCTGATCGCCTCGGCCGTCAGGGTGCGTACAAAGACCCCACGATTAGGAATGTGTGTAACGAGCCCATCGTTAACCAAAAAACGAAAGGCCTCACGCAATGAGTTTCGTGAGCAATCGAGTTGCCGGGCAAGGCGAGTTTCAGGCAAGCGTTGGCCCGGGCGGAGGTCTCCGCGCGTGATGCGCTGCGTGATCTCGCGGGCCAAAGAATCAGCGATCATACACAGTAATTTTATCGTCTTTACTGGCATTAGCAATTTTTCATGACGCATGTGCCCCCTGCGGATTTTTCCGTGAGTTAACCCACAGTTATGCTATCGTTGTTCAACAATCACCACGATATTGGTTCCATGCCACTTCCCAGCAACTGCTGGGAAGTCAGCAGCAAATAATCTCGCTTTCACGAAAGTCACCCTTATATAGCCCTGTAACATCCCACAGCCCTCTAAGAGCAAGGACCTGGAAATGTCTTCATCAAGCAATGCTGGTACTTCGGCCTCCAGCCCCCAGCCAAACAGCACTCCACAACAGCCCAATCTAAAACAAGCGGCAGCAACTGCCTCAACACGCAGCATCCTAATGGGTGCAATCTTCCTGATGGCTACTTCTGCCATCGGCCCTGGATTCCTGACGCAAACTGCGGTATTTACTAACCAGCTAGCTGCGGCTTTTGGTTTTGCAATTCTGGTGTCAATCATTATCGATATCGCGGTCCAAATGAATGTCTGGCGCGTCATCGGTGTTTCGGGACTACGCGCCCAAGAACTTGGCAACGTGGTATTTCCTGGCCTGGGCTACTTACTTACTGCGTTGATTGGCATCGGTGGATTTGTTTTCAATATCGGCAATATTGCCGGAGGTGGCCTTGGACTAAACGCCCTGTTAGGGATCGACGCAAAGTTAGGTGGTCTCATCACCGCTGGACTGGCCATTATCGTCTTCCTCTTCCAACGCCTTGGTGCGGCCCTGGATAAGATCCTTGTGGTCCTGGGCATCGTAATGTTCGCGCTGACGATCTACGTTGCGTTTGTCTCCCAACCACCGGTAGGTGAAGCTCTCACCCAAACCGTATGGCCAGAAACTGTAGACTGGGTGGTTGTCACTACGCTGGTCGGCGGCACCGTCGGTGGCTATATCACCTACGCTGGCGCACACCGCATGCTTGACTCCGGCACCACCGGGCCAGAAAACGTCAAGGCTGTAACCCGCGCTTCTGTTACCGCCATTGTGCTGACCGGCGTTATGCGCTTCGTCCTCTTCCTCGCAATCCTCGGCGTCATTGCTGGTGGAATCGTTTTGAACGTCGATGACAACCCAGCTGCAGAAGCTTTCCAAGCCGCCGCAGGTGATTTCGGTATGCGTGCATTCGGTGCAGTCTTGTTCGCCGCTGCACTGTCTTCGGTGATCGGAGCTTCCTATACCTCGGCGACGTTCATCATCCCGAAGAAGGATAAGCTCCGCAAAGCACAAAACATCGTCACCATCATCTTTGTTGTCGCCTCCGCTACTACTTTCGCTTTCCTCGGCTCTGCACCTGCTGCTTTGCTGGTATTCGCCGGTGCTTTCAATGGATTAGTCCTGCCCGTCGGCTTCACGATGATTATTTACGTCGCCATATTCCGGCAGAAAGACCTGCTCTTTGGTTACCAATACCCACGCTGGCTCATCGTCCTGGGCATGATTGGCGTAATCATTGCCTGGTTTTTGGCCATCCGCTCATTCAGCGGAGTCTGGGACTTCGTGTTCTAAACGACAACTAACTCGTCAAAACCACACAATGCAGAACCGCATATAACCACCCCATCCCTGTGTCAGGAGAGACAACCACGATGAGTACCGCATCCGAAACCTCGGCCCTGCACATCGACCTCAACAGCGACCTCGGCGAAAGCTTCGGCAACTGGACCATGGGCAACGACAATGCCGTACTGGACCTGGTCAGTTCCGCCAATATCGCCTGCGGGTTCCATGCTGGCGACCCAAAGGTATTGCTCGATACCGTCAAAGCAGCACACGAGCGTGATGTTCGCATCGGCGCTCACATCGGCTACCGCGACCTGCCCGGCTTCGGCCGCCGTTTCATAGACTACGACGCCGAAGAACTACTCGCTGAAACCATCTATCAGCTCGGAGCAATCAAGGCTGCCGCCTCCGTGGTTGGCTCGGAAGTCAGCTATGTCAAGCCACACGGGGCGTTATATAACCGCATGGCCACCGATAACTACCAGGCAGAAGCAGTCATCGGCGGAATACTGGCCGTCGACCCACAGCTCAAACTCATGGCCCTGTCCGGCACCCCCGTCGTCGGTGAAGCTCGTGCGGCCGGGCTCGAGGTCATCGAAGAAACCTTCGCCGATCGCACCTACACCGACGAAGGCCGGCTGGTCCCCAGGAAACAACCGGGTGCAGTGCATGACGACGTCGACACCGTCGTCAAGCAAGCCCTTGCGATTGCCACCGGGCAGCCATTCGCCTCCGTTAATGGCACACCAGTTGAAGTTTCTGGCCAATCGATTTGTGTCCACGGCGATAGCCACAAAGCCCTGGAAATGGTGCAAGCAATCATCACCGCACTTAAACAGGAGGGCATCGCTATATGTTAATTCCATACGGCGACCGAGGTCTGTTAATCGACTTCAGCGACCACAAGGACCCATTGGGCCAGGTACTGGCCTACCAGGCACAACTGCAGCGCGCAGGCCTCGAATCCATCATCGATCTCGTTCCTGCCGCACAAACCCTGCTAATCACATTCGACCGCAACCCCAGCCAGATATCTCTGCCGAAACTGGACACACAAGCCGCGGCACACAGCAGCGGCAATGCGCACACCATTGAGGTCTCCTATAACGGGGATGACCTGGACGAGCTTGCCGACGAACTCGGTGTCAGCGCCGAAGAACTCGTCACTGCGCATACGGAGACGACCTGGACGGCCGCATTCGCTGGGTTCGCGCCAGGCTTTTTGTACTTGCGCCCCGACCTCACAAACCCACACGCAAAGGTGTTCGCCAATATTTCCCGCCGTAGCCAACCACGCACCTCGATTCCTGCTGGTTCTGTGGGCTTGGCCGGAGGTTTTTCCGCAGTTTATCCCCAAAGCTCGCCCGGCGGCTGGCAGTTGATTGGCACCACAGAAGCGCGTATGTGGGATATAGACCGCGACCAGCCAGCTTTACTCCAACCCGGCGATACCGTGCGATTCCAGGAGAAAACATGTTAAAGGTGTTAGAAACCGGACCACAGGCAACTTTTCAGGATCTCGGGCGCACAGGTTATTCCGGCCTCGGTGTGAGCCCCTCCGGCGCGTTTGATCGCGGTGCTGCCCGTCGTGCAAATCGCATGCTCGGAAACGACGAAAACTCAGCCGTTATCGAGATCCTTTTCGGAGGTTTTGAGGTGGTCGCTGAAAATCCGGTGCGCATCGTTTTTACTGGTACCGATGCGGACGTATTCGTCGATAAGCGACGTATGCGCACCAACACGGTACTCGATATTCAAAAAGGCCAAACAGTCCGCTTGGAAATCGGCACAGGGTTGCGCGCTTACCTGGGTATTTCCGGTGGCTTCGCGGTCGAGCCAGTGCTTGGTTCAGTCGCCACTGACACGCTTTCCGGTATCGGCCCGGATCCGATCACATCCGGGACTAGTTTGCCGACGAATGCGAAAAACCCAACCGTGGAATTACCACGCATCAAGCACTTGCCTACACAATTCGTTCCGAAATCACATGAGGTTCTCGACATTGTTCTCGGACCACGCCACGATTGGTTCGCGGAGACCGCAGAGCTGTTTAACCAAACGTTTCAAATTTCATCCGATTCGGACCGCATCGGCGTCAATCTGATAGCCAGCCGCCCGTTGCAACGAGCCTATGACGGTGAGCTAGCATCCGAAGGCGCAATGCGCGGTGCGCTGCAAATACCCCCCAGCGGGCACCCCGTGGCCTTCGGTGCTGATCACCCGATTACCGGCGGCTACCCTGTCATTGGTGTACTGACCAGCGAATCCGTCGATAAGATGGCGCAGCTAAGCCCCGGCACTATAGTGACGTTCCGGGCCGCAAATTGCACAAACTAGCGCTCAGCGCTAGGCCGCTGGCGGACCAAAAGCTACTTCTCGTCTGGTTTTTTCAGCAGCTTTTCCCAAACATCGGTATCGCGCCATTCCCCGGCGCGCTCGCCGTAAGTCATTTTCGCCATATGGCTAAACGTGCCGACCTTCTCATAGCCACGGGATTCATGCAGTTTCGCCGAGCCTTCATTCTCAGGGAAAATCCATGCATGGATGGCCCACTTGTGCAGCTCTTCTGCCACCTCAATCAACTTATCCAACAGCGCTCCGGAAACGCCACGACCCTGCGCGTCCGGGTGCAAGTAGATTGAATCCTCCAACACGCCGTGAAACGCCGGTCGGTGGCTGGCAGGTGCACCAGAGACCCACCCCAAAATCTTGGAATCATTGCCCTCTTCTACAGCCACAAACACTGTTTCCATGACTTTCAGGCGGGTGAATTGCTCCCAGGTTGGCGCTTCCGTCTCATACGTTGCGTGGCCGGTCTCTAAACCGAGTTCATAAATTTCGCGAACCTGTGGGTAATCATCCGGCCGGATGGGGCGCAGGTTGAAGTCGTCAGACATTGCTGTTGGTCCTCCCGTGACTATGTCGAGTTCAGTGTTTTCGAGCTTATGGTGTCGAGTTCACCGGAAAGTTTTGGTACGACTCGCAGCAATGCGTGAAGTACATTTGGCCTTCGTCAGGCCCCCAGTTTACACCCAGCATCAGCGGCGTTTCTTCTTGCGCAGTCCGCCCGGCGCTTGCCCACGTGCCCGCGTTGCCTTTCCAGATTTTTTCTTGCCGCTGCCACTTTTCCCGGCACCGCTCCCAGAGTTTTTCCCAACACCTTTTACGCTGTTGTTCCCAGTACTTCTCCCAACACCTGCCCCGGGCCTTTTCTTTTGTCGCGTCTCTTTTAGCGCCCTATGCCGCGTCGATCCTGCTTTACGCCCTTTCGCAATTCCGACAAAATCTTGGATGGCATCCCCATCTGCAGCTACTTTCCATACCAAAGCGATCTCAGTCTGTGCCACGGCACGTTGGCTTCCTGAGCGCCCGTCTGTTGGTTCTGTGTCTGACCCCCCTGTTGATTTTGCACCGCCTACATGCTCGCCGTTGTACGGCAGCACACGGATCTGATTTTTCGACAGCATCTTCAAAAGCGGCAGTGGCCCTATCGTCACCCCAACATTGGCTGCAACCACTTGCAAAGACTCACGAAGTTTGTCTACATCAATCGGACCAAGTTTTTCTGCCACAAAATTGATGATCTCGCCTTCGATGTCTCGCGAGCCGACGGGCTCACCAACTTCTGCGAACACGCTGTCTTTCGGTACCGCGATCCCGCATTGCTCGGTATAAAGCTTGACGACGTGAAACTCTCGGCCGATTATGGCTTCATCGATGCGTGAATCAGGTAACCGCATCAGCGCTACCTCGCAGCGATCAGCTGCACTGGCATCGCCATGCGCTACGCTGTCGGCGTTCGCACCGTCGGCAAGCATTGCGAAAGGATCATCCGCCGCCACTGCTTTGAGCCCATGCGGGGTATCACGTTGAAATCGCTGGAACCATTTGCCGGGTTCGGTTCCGGTAGCGAATACGAGGTGCAACATGACGGCCATGCTACCGCGGCTGGAATATAATAAGAGAACTTAGAACACCTTAAAGGAAGGACTCCCGTGGAATTCAAAGCGATTGCCGAATGGACACTGTTTGAAGAAACCCCGATCCCAGACGATGTCTACCCACTCCTGACCAGCGGCGAACAAGCACACGTTGCGTTCAAGACTTTCCGCGACAGTGCGGTTTTTACCAATAAGCGGCTGATTGTCCGGGATTCACAAGGCCTTCGCGGCAAGAAAGTGGAGATGTATTCTCTGCCGTATTCCGCGATCAATATGTGGTCCACGGAAAACGCTGGGACGCTGGACTTCAACGCGGAAATTGAACTCTGGACCCGCGCGGGCCACATAAAGATCAAGATTGGCCGCAAACTGGATGTCCGGGCGATCGATAAGCTCATCGGCGACTGCGTGTTGGGTTAATAGCTTCGGCTTCATTGCAGCTGCTCAGCTTCATGGCTGCTGAGGCGTGTTAGCTAGGCGGCCGTCATGGCTGCTGGGTTGATATGCGTGCCGTGTTGTAGTGTGCAGGTGTGAACGAAAGCAATAACTCTACCGCTAACGCCGATCAGATCAGCGCTGATCACAACAACCACGAGAGCACTAACCAGACCGGCACTGCTGATACCACGATTCGCGGTGCCGACGCAGCATCCCCGTCCAGTACGGCTATGAAGCCGCAAACGGCAGCAAAGAAACTCGGCATCCACCTGCCTGCCTGCCCTCCGGAGTTTCAAAACGGTGGCATCAGCCATGCACAGCTGCGCTCATTGCAACACGAACCGCCAGAGTGGCTGCAGCAATTGCGCTTGGAGGGCCCACATCCACGCGCTGAGGTGGCCCGGAAACTTGGTGTCTCCGTCAACGCGGTAAAAACCCACTTGGATAAAGCTCTGACCACTGCCGAGATCAAACAGCTCCTGCAAAACCAGCCAGAGTGGTTGTCCAAAGCCCGTACTCAACTGGCGGAATCCCGCAAGGAAAACACAAAGCCCGTCAACGCTGATTCCAATTAGCTTTCCAGCCCGGATCCAGCGGCACCGTTGTCGGCTAGCTAGCGTGCTCCCATAACGCGCGATTAATCGATGTCGGGTCTGGCGCGGCAACCGCTTGCCGACGCCCGGCATCAGTGCGCCACGCGGTCAGCCGAGTCCAGCCATGCAATGAACTTCCCACCCACGCTGGCGTTTCCAAGGCTTCTGCCAGACTCAACACCCCGCGGTGGACTTGCCACCCGGCATTGTGCAAGGCGCTCACACTGCTGTGTGCAGTCACCGATGCTAAAACTTGCGCTTGTTCCGGTGGCAACAGTGCAATTTTGTCCGGCACTGCACTCGGATCTGATGGTGCACCGTTATCTGGCGTTAGACCTGCCGCCCCCGCTGCACTGTCAGTCTCCTGCTTCCAGCCCGGAAAAAACATGATCGCGGCATTCGCTGCTTCCAATACTTTCCCGTTGCGGTGCAACAGCGCGTCATCGGCCCCCACGGTACGAGCTTGCTCACGCAACTGCTGCAGATAGCCGTAATCAGGGCCTTTTACACGCGGGTATACGCGCTGGTCCTGTTCAGTTGGGATATACAGCTCCGTGGTGCTGCGTAATGCGGGTGGGTGCCGCAATTGCCATCGAAGGGCACCGTTTGCACCAACTTCTATTTTCGGGAAATATGTGCCATCATCCGGCAGTTCATCGCGTACCCGCAGCAAGAAGGCTTCGATATCCCACTGGTCCAGTCCTGCCTCGCGCGCGCCAAGGCTAAAACGGTGTTCGTGAGCTTCACGGCCAACCACGCGGCCGTCTTTAATGAGGTAAGAATCCAGGATTTTCATCGCCTGCCCGATTATGCCAGAGTCTCCATCTCGGGCTCTTCTCCATCTCAGCCCTCATCACCGTCTCGCCTACGCACTCAGCAGAACTGCTAAGCCCCGACGTTTTACGAAGCGCGTTCAGGCAGCTGCGTGCCGTCAGCAAGATGCTCGGCCAGGCCGTCTTGAATCAGCGTTGCCGACAGCCACGAGGCATTCAGGTACCAGCCATCATTGTCCACTTCAACAACCTGGTCTTTGTGTACCGCGCCCAGGCTGCCCCACAGGGAGGTTTCGGTGGGGTTTGGGCTTCCGGGTACTACGCCGTAGAAAATCCAATCAGCGTCAGCAAGCCCAAGTTCCTCCGCAGAAATATCGTGACTGGATTTATCCGTGAATTGCTGGCTATCCGGCCGCTGCAATCCGGCATCTGCAGCGACAATTCCTGCCATGGATTCGACACCGAAAATATTGAAGGAATCATTTTTCGGGCGTAACAGAGAAATCGTGCCGACGCCATCGTCGATTGCAGCATCCAATGCATCTGCACGCTTCTCGTAGTTCTTCATAAACTTGTCGTATTCTTCGGTTTTATCGAGCGCGTAGGCAAGTAACTTAAAATCGCCTTTCCAGTTTTCACCGCCGCCTTTGCCCAATGTCACGGGTGCGAGTTGCTCTAGTTTTTTCACAATCTCGGAATCCGTGCGCTCGTTAGCGAAGATATGCGTTGGCTTCAGTGCTGCGATGGCTTCAATATCCGGATTCGCGCGTTCACCAACGACTTCGATTCCGTCAAGGTCAACCTCGTCACCATATTCTTCGTGCACAAATTCCGGGATCGCCTCTGCATTCTTAGCGACGGCGACACCTACCGGAACCACTCCGAGCTGCAGGGCGTTTTCCAGTTGTCCCGTATTCAGGACAACCACGCGTTCCTCGCTGCCAGCATCCGCTGCGTTGTTTTCAGGATCAGGTTGCTCAGTACCACATGCTGTCAGTGCGGCAAGCATTCCAACGCCAGCCAGTGCCGCACAGGCTTGTCGAATACGCAAAAATCTCACGAGTTTCTCCTAGTTCAAGCACCGTAGCGCGCAGGAAATCTGCCAATTAGCGTGGTGCAGCCAACAAAACTCACCTACATTAACACAGCCTAACCTGAATTGGCTACGTGAATAGCCACCCAAACAACGGCCGGGCCTTCACTTGGGTCTCGGTATATTCGTCCTCCGGGTCAGACAAGGACACGATCGCTCCGCCCACGCCATAAGTCACCTGTCTGCCCTCAAAAATCAGGGTGCGAATTGTCATGGACAAATCCACTGCCCCATGAAATGAAAAATAACCAAAAGCACCGGAATATGCACCGCGGTGGCTGCCTTCCAGCCGGTCAATGATGTCGAGCGTGCGTTTTTTCGGCGCGCCAGTCATCGAACCCGCGGGAAACAGAGCACGCACGGCTGCAACTGGACTGACCTCTCCCAACCGGGCAGACACTGTGCTGACAAGCTGATGCACGCTCGGAAATGATTCCACATCCCACAATTTCGGCACCTCCACGCTGCCGGGCACCGCAACGGTATTCATATCGTGGCGCACCAGATCCACAATCATCAGATTTTCCGCGCGGTCTTTTTCAGCTGTCTGGAGGCCTTCACGCAACGCCATATCTTCACTATCGCTAGCGCCCCGCGGGCGGGTCCCTTTAATCGGTTTGCTGGTAACCACACCACCTGCGATGCGCACGAAACACTCCGGGCTTGTCGACGCCAACCCGAAATCAGTAAATTCCAGCAGCCCTGCTCGCGCCGACGCATGGTTGTTCCGCAAATACGCGAACGCATCTTTTGCGTGATGCCCGGCAGCTGGCATAGTCAGCCGGTTAGTCAAACAAATTTCATAAGACTCACCGGCTGCAATGAGTTCCTGGGACTGCGCAATCAAATCTAGGTATTCCGCACGCGAATGTAGTTGCTGCGCGACGCTTTGTGGTGCGCCTTCCTCCTCAGTAGTCTTGGAGTGCTTGGGCCAAGCAACAGAGACGCCAGCGTCTGCAGTCTCGAACTCCTGAGCTTCTTGTAATCCTGCGACCATGGCATCCACCCACGCCTGTTGCACAGCAACCGTTTCTGCATTCTCACACAGCGCCACCACATGGCACTGGCCGTCGACAAGAATGAGCGCCCGATCCGCCAACAACAGCTGCGCATCCCAAAAATCCTCGCGCGCATGGGGAGCAGAATAGCCGCAATCCGCCTTGAGCTCGTATCCCAAATAACCCACTAGCCCCAAGCCAAATTCGCACCCAGGCACGGGTGGTTGCACCGCGGAATAGTGCTGCAGCAAGCGCTCAATAGTGTCAAAGACAGATTCTTCGAGTACCTCAGAGCTTTCAGTGCGCCAACCAGTGCCTGCATGAGAAACCTCCACTTCTCCGCGCACTACCGACGCTTTGATGTGCCTGGCCAGTGGCCCGGAATCATCCCCCATACAGATTGCTCCGGAGCCGTCTTCGATCCACCAACGCTGCCCACGCAAATGCTCATAAGCACGCATCGGGTCGGTGGCCAGCGCTCCTGCCGGAAAAGCTCGGGAAATCAACCACGGCTGGGTGTCCGCTGTATTCGACTCGTCACTATGGGGCCCGGCAAGTGTCGATTCGGAAATCTCCAGTCCGGCAATTTCTGCACGCGCTGAATCTGATTCATTATCGCGACTAGCATCATCACGGCTGGCACTATCAGCAGAGGCCCTATCCTCTGCGGCAATCTGCAAAAAATTGCGCACAATTCCCATGCCCTGCGCATCGGCTATGGATTCTGGGTGAAACTGCACACCCCACCACGGTTTATGCTTATGCGCTAAGCCCATCACCAAGTTATCCGCATCCGCGGTGCGAGCGGTGACACGAAAACATTCCGGTACAGGATTGTTGGCGTCATCAGCAACCACGAGCGAGTGATAACGCACCGCCTGATAATCCTGGTTAATACCGGAAAACAACCCGACCCCGTCGTGCGTAATCTGACTCCGACGCCCGTGAAACGGTTCGGGCGCACGCACCACAGAGCCACCTTCTGCCCAGGCCATAGCTTGTTGGCCTAAACAAACCCCCAGCACCGGCAGCCCAACGTGCAACGCGGCCACCGAATGCCCCAAATCAGACGGGTTCTCCGGCGTTCCTGGCCCCGGCGAAATAATCACCGCACCAAAGCCACCCTGACGCATAAAAGTGGCGAAATCTACTCCACCAAGATCAGCGTCATTGGCGACAACGACAACCTCCTGGCCAGCCATGCGCACATAGCTAGCCAGGTTATTGGTAAACGAGTCGTGGTTATCAACCAGGACTACTTTCAATTACCTAAACCAGCTTCCAGTCTTCCAGGCCCTCATACAGTGGGAAGTCCTGGGTGAGCTTCTCAACGCGGCCACGCAGCTGTGCAACGTCTTTGCCCAGCAATGCCTGCGCAATCACATCAGCCGTTTCCTCGAACGCCTTCTCGTCGAAACCTCGAGTAGCCAATGCCGAAGCACCGATGCGCAACCCGGAGGTCACCATTGGTGGACGCGGATCATTCGGCACCGCATTACGGTTAACAGTAATACCAACCTCGTGCAAGCGGTCCTCTGCCTGCTGGCCGTCTAGTTCTGAGTTCCGCAGATCTGCCAAAACCAAGTGGGTATCGGTGCCGCCGGTGAGCACGGAGATACCAGATCCCTGGCAATCCTGTGCAGTCAGGCGCTCTGCCAAGATGCGTGCACCGTCGATGGTGCGCTGCTGACGCTCCCGGAATTCCTCAGTGGCAGCCACTTTGAACGACACAGCCTTCGCCGCCACCGCGTGCATCAACGGACCACCCTGTTGGCCTGGGAAGACTGCCGAGTTGATCTGCTTAGCGTAATCCTGTTTCGCCAGAATCAGGCCGGAACGCGGACCGCCCAAGGTCTTATGCACGGTGGAAGAAACAATATCGGAGTGTGGAACTGGTGATGGGTACAGATCAGCAGCCACCAGACCAGCGAAGTGCGCCATATCAGTCCACAGATAAGCGCCAACCTCATCAGCGATGGAACGGAAGGCTTCGAAATCCAAACGACGCGAATACGCCGACCAGCCAGCGATGATCACCTGTGGCTTTTCCGCCAAAGCCTGCTCGCGAACCTTGTCCATATCAATGCGATGGGTTTCCGGGTCCACCTCGTATGCAGCAACCTCATACAGCTTGCCGGAGAAATTTAGCTTCATGCCGTGGGTCAGGTGCCCACCGTGTGCCAAAGACAAGCCCATGATCTTGTCACCTGGTTTGATCAGTGAAGCCAATACCGCGGCGTTGGCCTGTGCACCCGAGTGCGGCTGTACGTTGGCAAATTCTGCACCAAATAGCTCCTTGGCACGCTGCCGAGCGAGGTCTTCAATGACATCGACGTGCTCACAACCGCCATAGTAGCGGCGGCCGGGATAGCCCTCGGCATATTTGTTAGTCAGTACCGAACCTTGTGCCTGCAACACCGCGCGCGGCACGAAGTTTTCCGAGGCAATCATTTCCAAGGTTCCACGTTGACGGGAGATTTCTCCGTCGATGGCAGCAGCTACCTCTGGGTCAAACTCAGACAGCGGGGATTCAAACATCAAAGCGGGCCTTTCTGCACGCAGGTGGCGATTATGATGCTTATAACAATAACACCAAGCGGTAATGAGACAATACCTACTATGACTACCAGCCCCTACCTGGATTTTTCCCGAGAACACTGGCGCAACCTGCGTAAATCTGTCCCGCAGTTGTTAACGGAAGACGAGGTTACCGAGCTCGCCGGTATCGGAGAAAATATTGACCTCGAAGAGGTGGCCGACGTCTACCTACCACTGGCTCGTCTACTGCATTTACAGATCGAAGCTCACCGCAGAGTCAACGACGCCGCTCAACAGTTCTTAGGGCACCCGCCGCAAAAGGTGCCATTCATTATCGCGGTCGCGGGATCAGTAGCCGTCGGCAAGTCCACCACTGCCCGTCTGCTGCAGGTGCTGTTGCAAAAATGGGATAAACACCAGCGTGTTGATCTCGTGCCTACCGACGGTTTTTTACTGCCCACGGCAGAGTTGAAAAAGCGTGGATTAATGAAGCGCAAAGGATTCCCCGAATCTTACGACCAACGGGCGTTATTGCGGTTCGTTACCGAGGTAAAATCAGGTGCACCCGAGGCCCATGCACCGGTGTATTCCCATACTGCTTACGACATTTTGCCTGGTGAGGTCCAGCGTATTCGGCAACCAGATATTTTGATCATCGAAGGCCTGAACGTTTTACAGACCGGCCGCACGCTCATGGTCTCGGATCTCGTGGATTTTTCCGTCTACGTCGACGCTCATATCGACGACATCGAAAACTGGTATATCGAGCGTTTCTTGAAGCTTCGACGCACTGCATTCCGGGAACCCGGCGCTCACTTCGCTCATTTCGCGGATTTGGAAGAAACCGCAGCCCGCGCCGAAGCCCGCGAGATCTGGCAGTCCATTAACTTACCCAACCTGGTAGAAAATATCTTGCCAACGCGCGTGCGGGCCTCGCTAGTACTTCGGAAAAACCACGACCACCTCGTGGAAAAAATTCGGCTCCGCAAGTTGTAATCCTAGTGGCTCCCCCAACGGGAACTTGCCTGCAGACCAGGGCAGATGCAAAGGAAGACGCAGCGGCTATTTGCCGAAGCGTCGTGAGCGTTGCGAAAATTCTCGCAACGCCCGGAGGAAATCAATCTTGCGGAACGCCGGCCAATAAGTATCGGTAAACCAGATTTCCGAATAGGCAGCCTGCCACAGCAAGAACCCAGATAAGCGCTGCTCGCCCGAAGTTCGGATCACTAAATCTGGGTCCGGTAAGCCTTTGGTATACAAGTGATGCGAAATAGAATCTGCCGTGACGGCATCGGCAATCTCGTCTGCGGCCAAGCCTTTCCTTGCTTCCGCGCGAATAAGCTTTTGTACCGCGTCCACTATTTCTTGTCGACCGCCGTAACCCACCGCAACGTTGACGATAACTCCCGTGTTGTCCCTGGTAGTCGCCGCGGCATTTTCCATACGCTGTGCCACCTCAACCGGAAGCAGGTCCAGATGACCAACCAAACGCACCTGGCAATTCGGTTCCCCTTGCGAAAGCTGAACGACGACATCGGTAATGATGTCAAAAAGTAGGTTCAGTTCTTCCGGGGCTCGCTGTAGGTTTTCTGTCGACAATAAATAGCAGGTAACTACTTCTACTTCGGTTTCTGCGCACCAGGAAACCAGTTCTGCGATCTTGTGTGCACCACGTCGGTGCCCATGACTAATGTCGGTGAACCCGGCTTCCCGCGCCCAACGCCGGTTGCCGTCAGCCATGATTGCGACGTGCTTCGGCTGCGGCTTTCCCTGCAAGCTGCGGCGAATACGCGCTTCATAAATGGGATAGACCAATTCCCGCAGTTTCATTGCTACCGCCGATCGTGCACGCCGACTTCGCGCATTGCAGTATCAATGGCCTCGATGTCGAAGGGGTCAAGACCGTGATCTTCTGCGAATGCACGACGACGTCGAAATCTGGACTGTCGTCGGTGAAACGACCAGCCCAACATCATAATCGCCACAACTAAAGCAACGATAACCAGTAAGCCGATTGGTGAAGCTTTCCCGAATTCTGGCCCCATAGGTCCTTCGTGCACCTGGTTTTGGGCCCAGTAAAACGCCTCGGTCGCTGCTTCCGATGCCTGCGCCACCGATGCCGAGACAATGGCTGCAGATAGTGATGTTTGCATTAGTTGGCTTCCTCCAAACCGGCAAACAAATCGGTCTCCGGCAATTGTGTTTCTACCCGACTACGCGCTAATTCGTATTCCTCAGTAGGCCAGAGCTCTTGTTGGGTTTGCACGTCTGTGGCCATAAAGGCGCCAGCTGGATCAATCTGCGTGGCGTGGGCGCGCAATGCCGCTTCCCTGTGTGCAAAGTAGTCACTACACTCCACCTGCGTAGTAACACGAGCCATAATATCCGCCAAGTGTGGAGACCAGCGCTGCATCATCGGCTCATATGGAGAAGACTTACCTTGTTCCAACAAACGGTTATGGAATAACTCCATGCGCTGATAGACAAAGCCATGGCTGTAATAGAGTTTCAACGGCTCCCAAGCTGGAACCTCCGGGAGAAATTCCGGATCACCCGCGCGCTCCCATGCGATCATGCTGATCTCATGGACTTTCAAGTGGTCTGGGTGTGGGTAGCCACCGTTTTCGTCGTAAGTCATGATGACATGTGGCTTAAACTCCCGGATGATTTCTACCAGTTCGGTAGCAACCTTCATGGTGTCTTCGCGAGCAAAGCAGCCATCAGGAAGCGGTGGCATAGGATCACCTTGCGGTAAACCGGAATCAATATAACCCATCCACTTGTGCTGGACACCGAGAGCCTGAACAGACTGCGCCATTTCTTCGTGACGGACAGCCTGCATGTTTTCTTTGACCCCGGGCTTATCCATCGCAGGATTAATAATGTCGCCACGCTCACCGCCAGTGCAGGTGAGAATCAAAACTTCGTGACCATTGTGCGCATACATCGCGGTGGTGGCTGCGCCCTTAGATGCTTCGTCATCAGGGTGGGCATGGATAGACAGCAACCGGTAGCTCACATCGGTCCTTTCACATATTCGCTTGATTCATCATTCTGATGGATCATCTCAAAGTTCTTCGAATCGACGTTACCCGAATCGATTGTGCTGAAATTGATTATATTACCTAATTGTACTGGCTTCTACGCCTGCCTTAAGATGCGAAGAATGAGCACTCGCACGCGCGCACGTTATGGTTCCAACCGTTCCGGCAGTAGGAAAACTCCCGCTAATAATCTCACCGGCAAAATCCTCGTTGCGCTCTTAGTTCTTATGCTCGCAATTGGCTCTTGGGGCCTGTTCCGCTTGTTCAACGCGGACACACCACCTGCGGAAATCACATTGCTCAGCCAAGAGTACCCAGACGACGATACGCTGCGGGTATGGGTTGATATTACCCGGGACGATCCCACCGTTCCCGTCTACTGCATTGTGCAGGCGTTCAATTATGACAAGGCTGAGGTAGGCCGAGTAGAGATCCCCATGGCACCGGGCGAGAAGCGAACCGAACGCATTAGCGTCGATGTCCCTGTTCGTTCTGACGAAAAGGCCGTTGCAGGCGGGGTCTACGGGTGTTCTGGAACCATCCCAGCACATCTAAAGCTCGACAGCTAGCTACTAGGTCTTGTTTGATAAGGGCTAGGGACGAAAAACGATATACACATACGTTAAGATCTAGACAGAATCGTCGCATCGCAGCGAGTTCAAACACGAAGGGTTTGAACGACCAGAAGAATCTAAGGAAGGCTTCATACGGACATGGCTGAAAATAAAAAGCAGTACATCACGCCAGAAACCAAGGCAAAACTGGAAGAGGAGCTGCAGGCGCTTATTGACCACCGCCCGGTAGTCGCTGCCGAGATCAACGAGCGCCGCGAAGAAGGCGACTTGAAAGAAAACGCCGGCTACGATGCTGCTCGCGAGATGCAGGACCAGGAAGAAGCCCGCATCAAGCACATCTCGGAAATTCTTGCTAATTCCACTACCGAGCGCACCGGAGTCCAGGAAGGCGTAGCCAACATCGGCTCAGTTGTCCACGTGCACTACAACGAGGACCCAGAAAATAAGGAAACCTTCCTTATCGGCACCCGCGCTGCCGCAACCGACAACGAGAACCTAGAAACCTATTCGGAACAGTCTCCCCTGGGTGCAGCCATCCTGGGCGCAGAAGAGGGCGAAACCCGTCAGTACACCGCACCTAATGGCAACGTCATTAAGGTGACCGTGGACTCTGCTGCTCCATACGACTCCGCACTGTACGCCACCCCACGCGACAAAAACTAAGAAGGATATCCCCATGACTAACTATCGCAAATTCGCCGTCACCGGAGTGTCCGCGGCTGCTTTGGCTTTGGCTGCTTGTACTCCTCCAAACGAAAATCCTTCAGATCAAAAGGTCGAAACTGGCAACACTTTCGAGGCTCCACGTAGCAGCGAACCAACCAGCACGAACGGTACGAACACTCAAGAAACCGGTGTTGCCGGCACTACCGGAACCAACGGCACCGACAGTACTGGCGAATCAGTGCGCACCACGGAAACCATCATCGGTGGCACTGAGTCCGACCTGGACGACGACGAGGACTCTGAATTAGCCGCGGCCTCTGGGGATTCTGCGACGGGTTCTTCAGGGGCCACAAAAACAACTAGTTCTCGCAAAGTAGCAGCAAATAAGATTGGTTTTATTAACTGCCTGGGCAGTCCGGAACGGAAACCAGCTTACGTTGTACTCGATTGCGCAGACCCCGACGAACGTCTGACAAAAATAAAATGGACGTCTTGGGAGTCTGATTCTGCAAAAGCATCTGCGCAAAACACGGATAACCAAGAAGTATCTCTGGTTTTACGCTCTCCTGTGGAATCAGCCCAAGGAACCGTTTTTTCCGAAATCCTCGTCGACGGGCAACTGGTTACTCCCTAATTACCAGAGTCGGATCGAAACGCCCATAAAAATAAACGGCATGAAAAACTCCGGTGGGCTAGTCATCGCTTAAGCGTAGTGACTAGCCCACCGGAGTTTCGCGTCTCTAGGTGCTAGACGGGACAGACGGCACGGTGTCAGTCGTAGTTACAGACTGTACAACCACAATTCCCGCCACTAGCACGTCAAGTTACATCTAACGTTGCTGGAAATAAGACAGCAGACGCAAGATTTCGGTGTAGAGCCATACCAGGGTTACTGCCAAGCCCAACGCAACGCCCCAAGCCATCTTGGACGGTGCGCCAGCACGGATCATGCGGTCTGCAGCATCGAAATCTGTCAAGAAAGATGCTGCAGCCAAACCAATGCATACCAGCGAGAAAATAATCGCTAGGATGCCACCATCACGCAACGGGTTGTTCCCGGTAAACATAGCGAGCACAAAGTTACCCAGCATCAACACGACTACGCCGATGATGCAGGAAGTCAGAATCTTGTTAAAGCGTGGAGTAACCTTCACTGCACCAGTCTTGTAGACGACCAGCATGCCCAAAAAGACACCAACGGTACCCAATACCGCTTGGCCGATGAGGCTTGCGGCATTAGCTTCTCCGACATGCATGCCGGAGAAAACCATGGAAATACCACCGACGAAGAAGCCTTCAAACACGGCATAGAGCAGAGTCACCACTGGCGAACCCCACTTCTTACCAAAAGATGCAACCAGGACGGTGATAAACCCGGCGATCGCACCACCAATCGTAGCCATCATGGCAATCTGTGGGTTCACCATACCGATGCCAAAATTGAGTATGGCAAAGACCACGATGACCCCGAGAGTGATACCAGTTTTCGTAACCACGTCGTCGACAGTCATCGGACGATCAGCATCACGCTGCTCGGTCATTGGGGCGTAGCCGCCCTGCCCGCCATAGTTATCGTAGGCGTTATAGTTCATCTGTTGCTGGAAGCCGGCGTTATTACCATTCCCGGTTGCTCCAGCAGACAAGTTGCTCATTACGGGGTTGCTGTTACGCACTGTAGTATCCCGCGCCTTTCGTGTCATGGAGTATAGATTCTCACTCAGTGTAACGACGCGAAAGCTTAGAAAGTTCCCACAATTAGCGATCAAGGGATTTCTTTTTCACCTTTAGCTAATTTAATGAGTTTTGGGTAGTTATCGGGTTTTGAGTATCCCGTTCAGCGTTTCCGCTTTTAGTTGTGCCCCCAGTCGGGCTCGAACCGACACTGTATGGATTTTAAGTCCACCGCCTCTGCCAATTGGGCTATGGGGGCAAATACCAAGCGACCAGCAATTATCAGCTGTTTGTTGGCACGGATGATTATTCTAGCACAGAAACAGCTTCAGCTTGTTTCCAGATCACCCCATCAAGAATATCTTTTTCGCTAATCACGAATTCTCGTACTCCACTGTGCCTCTCGATCATGTCCATGATCCCACGTACAGCTACTGCTCCACCGCCAAGTACATCGGCACGCCCAGGGTGGACCACCGGGTTCTGCGCTCGCGCTGCAGCGGAAGTAGCAATGACTTGGTCTAGCAATACACGAAGAGCATCAAAGCGCAGCACGGAACCGTGAATTTGTTCCGGGTCATACTGCTCTAAGCCTTGGGCTAATGCGGAAAGTGTCGTGAACGTACCGGCACAGCCAACCACAGTTCGTGCCTGATTGATTGGCACAAGTTTTTCTACCTCGGACATGCGCTCCGCGACGAAATCGTCTGCGATTTCCACCTCTGTCTCGCTCGGTGGATCGGACGGCAGCATACGCTCGGTAATGCGTACGCACCCCATGGCTGCTGAATGTGCGCCAAGGATTTCCTCGCCTTTTTTACTGACGATGAATTCCGTAGAACCGCCTCCCAAATCGATTACGCAAAACGGGCCGGCTTCAGCAGGGAGATCTTGTACGGCGCCCAAAAAGGACAACTCAGCTTCTTCGACCCCGGTAATCACCTCAGCAGAAACACCAGGTTCAATTTCTCCGAGCAGCTCGGCAGTCATGTTAAAAAAGGCTTGATTGCTTTTCGCGTCACGCACCGCTGCAGTAGCAACCATACGAACTTTTTCCACGTTTTCGAATTTCATGATGTTCACGTAATTCCGTAACGCTTCCCGCGTCCGCACAATAGCTTCCGCTGCTAGCTCGCCGGTAGCATCTACGCTTTGTCCCAGACGGACGATTTCCATCCTGCGCGTAACCTCGTTAATGCTAACCCCAGAAGGAGTGTTGCCAGTCCGGGTGACGTCACTGATCAACAAACGGATAGAATTCGTGCCGCAGTCAACGGCTGCAATGCGGGTCATGAAATTTCCTTCTTTTCGGCTCGGCTATTTTCAGCGACTATTTTTCAGCGTTGCTGAAATCGAAATCATCGAGATCGATTCCCAGGCCTTCACACGAGGGCCAGTCCACCGGGATGGCAATGCCCCGCAAGTTACCATGCTCAGCTGCCATCGCCACCGCTTCTGTGCCCAGGCGGAAATGATCCGGCCCCTTGGCTAAAGCATAAGCAATCAAAACATGGAGACATTTCACGCGTTCCGGCATTCCACCACCAGAAAAATCGGTACCTAAATCTTCCATCGCATTGCGTTCTGCCAAAAAAGCTTCATGCGCGCGTTGATAATCCTCGGCAAGCTCTTCATCTTCCGCCAAGCGGGATTCCATCCACTTCATCACGTGTGCAACTTCCAACCGTGAAGCTTCCGCCGTTAAACGCGGGTCGGTGAGATAAAAAAGTGTGGGAAACGGGGTGCCATCGGGAAGCTTTGGTGTCGTTTTAATCACCGCCGGCGCACCGTCGGGGGTGCGGTACGAAATCTCTACGACACCACGCGGGCGACGTCCCAGCTGCTTTTCGACGGCATCAAGTTCGGCGGAAGTAACACTCATGTGTGCTATTCTCGCACGACCAGTTGCACTACGCGCAACTGGTTACCACAACTTCATCGGTTAGTTGGATCCTCGGCATGTTCTGGGACTTCTGGGGCCACCGGATCGCCCTCTACTTCCTCTCCGTCGGTGGACGTGGGAGCGTCGGCAGGCTCTGGGATCTCTGGTGGTTCCGCAATTGCGTCCCACAGCACTGCGTACCATGGGCGGGCTTCCTCATAGTCTTGCCGTGAGGTGGTCACCGAATCCTTATTAGTAATACGCGGATCGATGATGCGATAAGCAGTCTCTCCGGGTTCTACCAACCCGAAGCGGCTGCGCGCTTGTTCGCGCACATAATCCGCGTCTTTATAACGCTCAATCTCGTCTTCAACCCGAAGTTTTTCGGCTTTCTTCGCCGCAATGGAATCTTCCAAGCGCGCAATTTCGGCCCGGCCCTCATAATAATTACGCAGTGGCACCGCCACCGACAACAAGATCACCAACACCACAGAAACCATCACAGCAACACTGATGAGGTCGAAGCGCTGGTGGAATTTCTTTCGAGATCGACCGGCTACCGCAGTTTTTCCCCCCGGTCCACGCTGGGCGGCGGTACGAGAAGAAACGGGCACGGTTGTCCGTGTCCGCAGCGTAGACTTTTTACGCTCAGTCATGATCTCCTCGAGTTACCGTCCAGCGCGGATTTTAGCCCTGGAAACGTGGGAATGCGTCACGTCCAGCGTAACGTGCGGCCGCATCTAGTTCCTCTTCAATGCGCAACAAACGGTTGTACTTCGCAACACGCTCGGAACGAGCCGGCGCACCAGTTTTGATTTGACCACAAGATAGCGCCACTGCTAAATCAGCAATCGTAGTGTCTTCGGTTTCACCCGAACGGTGCGACATCATTGTGCGATAACCGTTGCGGTGAGCCAGCTCAACCGCATCGAAAGTTTCGGTCAAGGTGCCAATTTGGTTGACCTTCACCAGCAGAGCATTAGCGGCACCTTTGTCGATGCCTTCACGCAAACGCTGCGGGTTGGTGACAAAGAAATCATCACCAACGATCTGTACTTTGTCGCCAATTTCGCGGGTGAGGTTAACGTAGCCATCCCAATCGTTTTCATCCAATGGATCCTCAATGGACACGATTGGATATTCAGCGATCAGTTCAGCATAAACGCTCGCCATTTCTGCACCAGAAAGCTCGGATCCTTCAAACTTGTAGGATCCATTGTCGTAGAACTCAGAAGAAGCCACATCCAGTGCCAACGCAACGTCTTTGCCTGGCTCGTAGCCAGCTTTCTTAATTGCCTCAACGATCACGTCTAGGGCTGCACGCGTTGATTCCACAGACGGAGCAAAACCGCCTTCGTCGCCAAGACCAGTAGACAACCCGCGCTCTTTCAACACCGCTTTCAAGGCGTGGTAAACCTCAGCGCCTTGTTGCAGGGCTTCGGCGAAACTGGTGGCAGACAGCGGAGCAATCATGAATTCCTGAACGTCAACACCGGAATCAGCGTGCGCACCACCATTGAGGATATTCATCATTGGCACTGGCAACACATGGGCATTCGGGCCACCAATATAACGGTACAAAGGCAGCGCAGCGGAATCAGCAGCCGCCTTTGCCACAGCCATAGAGACACCCAAAATGGCATTAGCACCCAATTTGGATTTATTTTCAGTGCCATCGAGTTGCAGCATAGCCGCGTCGATCAGGCGCTGATCATCAGCAACCTGGCCGGCCAATTCGTCAGCGATAACCTCGTTAACGTTTTCTACGGCCTGCAACACTCCCTTACCCAGGTAGCGTTTGCCACCATCACGCAGTTCGTGAGCTTCATGCTCACCGGTCGAAGCGCCGGAAGGCACCCCGGCACGGCCGTGCGCGCCGTCATCCAGAACAACTTCTGCTTCCACAGTTGGATTGCCGCGGGAATCCAAGATCTCGCGTGCAAAAACATGCATGATATCAGCCACAGGCTGGGCCTCCTCTGATTTTCCGGCACACTAGTGCGCCATGTCAGGTGCAGTGAACACCCCTAATTGTTCCAGATTTCACCGAAAGCTGTAACAGGCACCCCGTATTAGCGGGAGGCGGGCTGGTCAATGGCATAAGAATTCGCCGCATCACGAACCTTGAGAACATAGTCGTTCGAGTTGTTGTACGACAAGATCGCCTCGGTCCATGCTTGTGGATCATCCAAATTGCGCCCTCCAGTACACAACAATTTTGCCGCTGCCAACGCAGCATCATCAATCTGCTGTGGATCAGGGTAACCATCGCCAGAAGCATCCAAACCGTAGCGATGCCAGGTTTGGGGAATGAACTGCATCGGACCAACCGCGCGGTCATAGACATTATCGTTATCGAATTCCCCACCATCAGTATCCGGAATATGCACAGTATTATTCGTGCCATCCAGCGGTATCCCAATAATCGGAGGATGCACCCGGCCGTCATCACCTATAGAAGGCCTATCGAACCAATTACCGGCATAACTCCCATGGCGCGTTTCCACCCAACCGATTCCTGCCAACGTCGTCCAGTCCAGATTGCACGACGGCCAGGCATCACGGGCGATCAGCTCCGCATTGCCATAAGCTCGCAATGCTTGCCCCGGGATCCCGGTATCGTCGGCAAGCCCTTCAGACCAATAGGTCAACTTATCAGCGGTGCGTCCTTCGCTATGCACATCAATAGACGGCACCTCTCGGCCCGCTGCCGGTGGTACATTATCCGGCACCGGCTGCAACTGCCGAGTGACCGACGGCCCATCGAGAAACGACAACAGCCACAGCACCACAGAGATCACCAAAATAATCCCCAGTACCGAGGCACAACCAACTTTCAGGCAGCCAGATCTCCTACTGCGAGCTGAATAATCCATCGTGGAACAAACCTACCCTTGCTCCTGTTCCGCACGCTTACCCTCAATCCACAATCGGTCTTGCTCTTCCTGAGAGACCATGCTGGATGTGCCATCAAAAAGATACGGCGCGCGCGAACGCATTTTGGCAATAAAACTGGCCGCAACATCGTCCAAACTAAACGCTTCCCGACGACGCCCTAATTCCGCATGAAACAACAATTGCAGCAAAACATCACCCAGCTCACGCACCAACTGCGCGTCATCAATATCCCGGGTCGTCTCAGCAGACTCAATAACCTCGCAAAGCTCCGCAACCTCCTCGCGCAGATAAGGCACCAGCGTTTTATGGGTCTGCAATAATTCAAATTCACCGATATCACGGGCACGCCTCATGACCTGACGTGCGATATAAAGCTGATCATCCCGCGAACGCGCAGTTATTATCCTCTCGCCACGACTCACGCGCTCCAGCACGCGCTGGTCCGCTTCATTAGTACTCACCAAAAGTCCTGCCCCAGAAGGATCAGTTCCACGAATAACATCACCAAAATTCCAGCGCACTGTCACCGGCACTTCCTCGGTATAGCTCACCGGGCCAGAAACGCCACTGAATACCTCCAACGGAATTTGCTCGGGCCAACGAGGATCAAGAAGCAGAACAGTCATAAAGACAATCCTATAAGCAACTATGCCCGCTATAGCCACCCCGCCTTTCGCGCTCAGGGATTTCCAGGGTAGCTTTACCATCATGCACAGCGAGTCAAATGCCACCACCAACACCGCGGCAGTGAGCGGAACCGGGGCCACATCCCACTCCGCACAAACGTCTCAGCAGCAAGGAGACGGAAAATCCAAGCACACGGTCACGATGTGGTCACTTGTCGCTCTCATCATCGGCTCTTGCGTCGGTGCAGGAATTTTCTCGCTACCGCAAAACATCGCTTCAGTAGCCGCACCCGGCGCGATGTTGATTGGTTGGGCAATCGCCGGCGTCGGCATGCTCTCAGTAGCATTCGTTTTCCAGATTCTGGCACAGCGTAAACCACACCTGGATTCCGGGGTGTATTCCTATGTGCGCGCCGGGTTGGGAGATTTTATTGGCTTCGCTTCCGGTTGGGGGTATTGGCTCGGCTCGGTCATCGCGCAGGTGGGCTACGCAACCCTGTTTTTCAACACCATCGGCCACTATGTGCCGCTATTCCACGAATCCAACCGCTGGGCATCGTTTATTTCCGTGAGCATCATGACCTGGGTGATTTTCGCGTTGCTTAGCCGCGGGGTAAAACAAGCCGCAATCATGAACACTGTGGTTACCGTCGCCAAGTTAGTGCCGATCCTGGCGTTTATCGTACTGCTGCTGTTTTTCGGTTTCAGCTGGGATACTTTCACCCTCGATTTCTGGGGCCGTGAATCTAGTGAAGGCTCAGTTTTTGAACAGGTCCAAGGGATCATGTTGTTTACTGTCTGGGTATTCATCGGTGTGGAAGGCGCGTCGGTGTATTCCAAACAGGCCCGGAAACGCACCGACGTAGGCCGCGCGACCGTGCTCGGGTTCGTTTCCGTTCTCGTCTTGCTGGTGTCTGTGGCGACGTTGTCGTTTGGTGTACTCAGTAAAGAAGAATTAGCGGCCTTGCCAGATAACTCCATGGCCGCCGTGCTAGAAGCTGCTATCGGCCCCGTCGGCGGCTTGCTGATCTCGATTGGACTGTGTATCTCAGTTTTGGGCGCGTATGTTTCCTGGCAAATGCTATGCGCCGAGCCGTTGACCATGATGGCGATTGACGGATTACTACCCAAGCGAACCGGTGCCATCAACCACGCAGGCGCTCCGTGGATGGCACAACTGATTTCTACCTCCGTGATTCAATTCGCGGTCATCGTATTCTTCCTCAACGAGACCGCCTATATTTCAATGGTGCAGCTGGCTACGGTGATGTACCTATTGCCGTATATCTTTTCCTCGCTATACCTGCTGCTGTTGGCATCACGCGGCAAAGGCATAACTCACCCACACGCCGGCACGAGGTTCGATTTGTCTGGACCGGAAATGTCCCAGCGCGAAAACCGACGCCATCTTCTTATCGGCGCAGTAGCGTTTATCTATTCCATGTGGCTGATTTATGCTGCCGATCCGGTTTATATTCTCTTCGGCGCACTAGCCGTTGTTCCCGGAATAATCCCGTACGTTCTGACGCGAATCTCGCGCAAAGAAAAATTATTTAACGGTTTTGAATGGTCAATCGTCATTCTGGTGGTCATCGCAGCAGTTATCGCTGCTGTTGGTTTGGCACAAGGCTCGCTACACCTGTAGGCATCGAAGCCGTATAGCCCGGTTACAGCATGCCCTTATCTGGTTGTTGACAGCAGGTTTTTAGTACGGTTAGTACACCGTCGATTCCTGTGACTATCACTTCTATTTGGGAGCTTCTGTGACTCGTACCAGCGCGGATCTCACGCGTTCTACTGCTACCACTACTGGCACTTTCGATACTGCTGCAGCTACGTCTGCTGGTGATTCCTCCACCAGTGACCATGGTCGTACTGCCTGGGCCGACCGGGTCCGGGAGCTTGCAGAACAACGAAACGCGGTCATCCTGGCCCACAATTACCAAATTCCGGAGATTCAAGACATCGCGCACCACACTGGCGATTCCTTAGCCCTGTCCCGGCAAGCAGCCGCCACTGATGCCGATATCATTGTGTTTTGCGGTGTGCATTTCATGGCCGAATCAGCGAAGATTCTCTCCCCAAGCAAGAAGGTACTCATCCCAGATGCACGCGCTGGTTGCTCCTTGGCGGATTCAATCACTGCTGAACAGCTCCGAGAATGGAAGGCCGAACATCCAAACGCTTTGGTGGTCAGTTACGTCAACACCACCGCCGAGGTAAAAGCCCTGACCGACGTCTGCTGCACCTCATCAAACGCCGTCGATGTCGTCAATTCCTTGCCGGCAGACCAAGAAATCTTGTTCTGCCCAGACCAGTTCTTGGGTGCTTATGTGAAACGAGAGACCGGTCGAGAAAACATACGTATCTGGGCTGGCGAGTGCCATGTGCATGCAGGTATTAGCGCCGAACAATTGACCCAGCAAACCCAGGACAACCCCTCGGCGGATTTGTACATCCATCCGGAATGCGGTTGCGCGAACTCTGCACTGTATTTAGCCAATGAAGGCTTGGTACCGCAAGATCGCGTGCATATGCTTTCAACCGGTCAGATGATCACGCGGGCACAAAAACAGCCGCAAAATAAGGTTTTGGTCGCTACCGAGACCGGTATGCTGCACCAACTACATCAGGCAGCCCCCAACATTGATTTCCAAGCGGTCAACGATCGCGCTGAGTGCAAGTATATGAAGATGATCACTCCTGAAGCGCTAGTACGTTGCTTGGAAACCGAAACGGATGAAGTCACGGTTCCAGAAAATATTGCGAATGCAGCCCGTAAATCACTCGAAGCCATGATTTCGATCGGCAGCCCTGGTGGTGCCGAATAAATGGATCACTTGCAGCTTCCTGATTGCTCTGCGCTAATAGACACCGCGTTAGACGAAGATTTCGCTTACGGTCCAGACCACACCTCATTAGCAACGGTCACCACCAGCGCCTCATGCACCGCCGAGTTGAACGCCCGGCAGGACGGTGTCATCGCCGGTTTGGGGCTAATAAAACCAGTATTAAGCGCTGTCGCCCATCGGATCGCGGATCATGAGGTCTCGCAGACCGGCGAGCATGGGCCAGAAAATTTCCGGCTCACTCTGGAATGTAACGATGGCATGCACGTCGTCACTGGGCAGCGCTTAGCGACGATCACCGCTAATACCCATCTGCTCCTAGCTGCCGAGCGAACTCTACTCAACATCATCTCGCACGCCAGCGGCATCGCAACCGAGACCTCCCGGTGGGTTCGCGCAATCGCAGATGCAGCAACAGAATTTGCCCAGAAAACTGAAGCTTCTGGCGACTGCCACCAACCAGCGATCCCACAAGCCCGGGTGCGCGACACCCGAAAAACCCTCCCAGGACTGCGCAAGTTACAAAAATATGCGGTCCGCGCCGGCGGAGGCAGTAACCACCGGATGGGCTTGGGTGATGCCGCGATGATCAAAGACAATCATGTTCACGCCGCTGGCGGTAGCGTCAGCGCGGCTCTTCGCCTGGTTCGTGAGCATAAACCCGATATTCCGTGCGAAGTGGAAGTCGACACCTTAGAACAACTCGATGAAATTCTGCCGCTGCACCCAGACATGGTGTTGCTGGATAACTTCTCCCCCGCCGAAGTTCGTGCGGCAGTAGCGCGTCGGCAAGAGCTCAGCCCGGCAACCAAACTGGAGGCTTCCGGAGGGCTCACACTTGCTCGCGCTGGCGAGTACGGCACCACCGGGGTGGATTATCTTGCGGTGGGCGCACTAACTCACTCAGTGCGTGTAATGGATATTGGATTGGATTTTTCATGACAGCAACTCAGATAGCCCTGATCGGTGCTGGTCCCCGCGGTATTTCGGTTCTAGAACGGCTTGCAGCCTATTTACGCGACTCGTCCAGTTCCGGACAGGCGCAAACGAAGACGCAGGCAGTCCGCCCACAGATAACGATTCACATCGTTGATGATTCCCAAATCGGTGCCGGTCGGGTATGGGACACCACCCAGACTCGTACACTGTGTATGAACACGTTGGCTGATGCCGTGACTTTATTTACCGAGCCTGGTTCCACCGTGGGTGCTTCAGTGCTATCTGGCCCAACACTATACGAATGGATCCGCCTGGTTCGCGGCGATGATCTGCTAGCGGCATTCACTGCAGGTAACCTTAACTATGACACCAACGCTCAGGTAGTTCAGGAAAAAGAAGCACTGTTTCGTTCACACCCGCCGCGAAAAGGCCTGGCAAATGACTACCACGAGGAATTAGTCGGCACAGTAGAACAATCCAATCCTTCTCGCGCGCTTTATGGCGAATACCTGCGTTGGGTCTATCAGGTGGCTCTGGCGCATTTGCCGGATTCTGTGGAAGTCATCGAACACAATTCCCGTGCGGTTGACATGTACACGGTCCCGGACAGCGCTAATACCGACGTCATTACCCTTGCCGACGGCACCAGCTTTTCCGCCCACGCCACTGTGCTAGCCACTGGCTGGGTGCTGAACGCAGATAACGACGAGCAGCACCAATTGCGCGCGGCCAGTCAAGCTGAGCATTTAACCTGGATCAGTCCAAATAACCCAGTAGAACAACCCGTAGACAATATCGCGGCGGAAAAACCAGTGCTGGTGCGGGGACTAGGAATGGGATTTTTCGATTTGCTAGCACTATGCACCCTCGGCCGTGGCGGCTCTTTCGACGTAGATCCAACCACGCGCTCGGGGCTACGGTATCGAGCCAATGGGAAAGAACCACATTTTGTAGTTTCTTCCCGCCGCGGCTACCCATTTTTGCCAAAGTCAGATTACGGTTCGCTCCCGCCAAAAGCTCATATGCCCCGTCTACACAACGCCCTGCAGGCTGTGCAGGAGCAAGAGCGGATTGATTTTTCCATCGACCTTGCTCCGGCGATTATCCGCGATGCTATCCAGGCCTTTTATGCAACGCTCTCTCGCCTAGCCCCAGAATCGATCCTCACCAGTACGGAAGACATCAACACCGTGCTGGATTCGACCCCAGTATATGTGTTGTTGGATCCGCACGGTCTCAGCGGTGTGTTAGCCCGGCACACGACTGAGATCTGCAATTTGCAGCCGTATTTACACCCACGCGTCGAATCGACTCAGCAAGTTGCTGAAGCAATGGCCCGAGATATCGACGAAGCCCTAAAAGGTTCCAATTCACCGATCAAGGCTGCTTTGTGGGTATTCGCCTCCTGCCGCAAACACGTTGGGATTGCCGGAAGCCAAGGAAAATTCATGGCAGATTCCACAACCCCAACGCTGTCGCAAATCATGGCTTTAGGACAGATGGTTGGTTCCGGGCCTCCACTGTTTCGTTCCCAACAGTTACTGGCGCTTGTCGACGCCGGACTGGTGGAATTTTTGGGCGCCCAACCACGTTTGACCATTGGTTCTGCAGAGTTCACGCTCACCTGCGGTTCGGGTGTTTCTGCACGGCGGGCCAGTGCGACAACGCTTGTCGATGCTTGGCTGCCAAAGCCTGATATCCGCTTCCCTGCCGATCCGTTGAGCCAGGCTTTATTCGCTTCCGACCGGATCCGTCCGTTCTCGATTGACGGAGTGGAACAAGGTTCGCCGGAAACTGCGTACGCGACGCGTCGGACGATTCGCCCGGACGGTAGTCAGGATTCCCGTCTGCACATCATTGGTATTCCCACACATGCTCAGATGCCAGATACCACGATTTCCCCAATGCCAGGTACCGACCCGATCATGTTGCAAGAAACGGATAAAACCGCACGCAGCGTGCACGCGATTATTCAGGATCTGCGCGACGAAGCTCCACAGCCGTAGCTGCTTGGGCTAGCCCAGCTAACACCAGCTGGGTCATCCACTTCTGATGATCCGGCATGATGTCGTGCCCCAGACTGGTTAATTTCCGAGAAAGCACGCCGATGGTCAATACAAAGCGGCGCGCGTGCAGCTCGGGCGTCACGAAGCCGTACTTCGCTGCAGTGGCTAAAAGTTTTTCAATTGGCTGCATATCACGGTTCCGGACCACGGTGGCGAATTGCTGCACGAGATCTTGCCGCTCTGCGTAGCGCGAAACTTGCTCACTCAGCGGACCGACACCTTGTTCTACCAATTCGGTGACAAGATCTGTCCAGGTCTGCCATGGGTGCGCTTCCCAGTGGCCATCGTATTTTTCGATAATTGCGCAGTGTTGCGAATAGACGTGGTCCCCCACGGCTAAAATTAACGCCCAGCGATCCGGAAAATTCCTGTGTACGGTGGCCACTCCTACTCCCGCAGCCGCGGCAATCGCACGAAAAGTGACATCGATACCGTGTTCTTGGAACAAGCGGTGGGATGCTCGAATGATGGCTTCTCGGTTCGCTTGGGCATCAGCGCGCACTGCGGCTCCTTTCTGCGAGCAGAGCGGCAAGTCATTCAATCCGCCTGTGGTGGCCCCATTTTCTTCCGTTATATATTACACCGGGCTATCACTTCGGTGGCCGTTTCGGGCTGGTCACTGTCGCGTCGTTCGGGATCCAGAACCGCAGGGGTGCAGCAACATTCTTGGAAATGCCGATGCGCGGTCCAGCTACCCATTCAGGTTCCTGCGAGCGTATGCCAAGCTGTGGATTCATTGTTGCGGTTCCTCGTGGCGGCAGGCTGTCCATGCGGGCAGGCACTTGTTCTACAGCGAGGTGATTGTGTTCGGTACCCACTCCCAAGGCTTTAGCAAGGTTTCCAGGGCCGGACGCTAAACGGGTATAGCTGACATCGCCCCGGCGGCTACGCGCTATCGGCTCACCGGCGATCACTCGCCCAGAGCGAAGCAAGCACCCTTGGCCGGTGCCTTCCGGACCACACACCAAGTTGCAGCAACGATGAATACCATAAGAAATATAGACGTATAGGCGTCCGTCCGGCCCCCAAAGCGCGGCGTTTGCCGGTGTCTTGCCACGGAAACTATGCGCAGCTGTGTCGATGCCATGTAAATAGGCTTCCACCTCAGTAATTTCGATGGTCACAGAGCCAAAAGACAGGGTTCTGCCCAAAAGCAAGGGCGCAACTACATCGGCATCAGCAGAAAAATCTAGCATTCGTGCACACTCCACTAGCCACTAGAAGTCATAATTGATTACAGCTGTTCGCCACTGTTTACTACTACTCACTCCTATTCGCTCAGCGAAAACACCGAGCCGCTGGATTTCTGCACTCGAGGTTTCCCTGGCTTCTTACGTCGCGCTTCGCCACGTGTAACAGCACCGGCTTCATCTTTGCCAGTAGTCTGTGGTTTCTGTGCTCCGGATACGTCAGTTTTTTCCACATCGAACATCTCGGTGAGGAAATCCGCCATCCACTGCAGGAGTTCCACATCGCGCAACTTCGGGTCCGTCACGTTGCCACGACCAGCTTTCGGGAACGGTAGCTGGATCGCTTTGGCGGCTGCACGGTAATTCGCACCAGGGTGTGTGCGTTTCAAACGCACTTGCTTGGAATCCGGTAATTCCACCGGGCCCACTTTGATTCGTGTTCCTTGCACCATGATGTCGGTGACCCCGGCGCGCCGAGCTTGGTGGCGCAGGCGTGCCACAGCCAGCAAACGCTCGACCTCTTCCGGGATCGGGCCATAGCGGTCTTCCATTTCCTCAACTACCAAGTGTAGGTCTTTATTGTCCTGTGACGACGCCAGCTTGCGGTAAACCTCCAAACGCAGGCGTTCCGAAGAAATATATTGTTCCGGGATATGTGCATCCACCGGCAAGTCGATACGAATTTCTTTCGGCGACTGATCTGTGGCATCCAGTGCCTCACCGCGGGAAAGCGCCTTGAAGGTTTCGACAGCTTCGCCGACCAACCGGACGTACATATCGAAGCCGACGCCTGCGATATGACCAGATTGTTGGGCGCCCAGCACGTTTCCGGCACCGCGCATTTCCAGGTCTTTCATGGCCACTGCCATACCGGCACCGAGATCGTTGTTTTGCGCGATCGTCGCCAAGCGGTCATAGCTGGTCTCAGAAAGCGTGGCTCCTTGCGGGTACAAAAAGTAGGCGTAGCCACGCTCCCGGGAGCGTCCAACGCGACCGCGCAGCTGGTGCAACTGTGACAGCCCCATCTGGTGGGCATTTTCCACGATCAAGGTGTTGGCATTAGCAATATCCAAGCCGGTTTCCACGATCGTGGTGCATACCAGCACGTCATATTCGCGATCCCAAAAACCCTGCACGGTACGTTCCAGCAAGTCCTCGTTCATTTGCCCATGGGCAACGACGACGCGGGCTTCTGGCACCAGTTCACGGATTTCCCGGGCCTTTTTCTCGATATCCGCGACCTTGTTGTGAATCACGAAGGTCTGACCATCGCGTAACAGCTCGCGGCGGATCGCAGCCGCAACCTGTTTGTCTTCGTAGGCACCGACATACGTCAGGATCGGGTGCCGGTCTTCCGGTGGAGTAAGGATCGTCGACATTTCCCGGATGCCCGCCATCGACATCTCCAGGGTGCGTGGGATTGGAGTCGCAGACATCGTGAGCACGTCGACAGATGAACGTAAGGCCTTGATGTGTTCTTTGTGCTCCACACCGAAGCGCTGTTCCTCATCCACGACGATCAAGCCGAGGTTTTTCCACTGCACGCCAGTCTGCAGCAACCGGTGAGTACCAATCACGATATCGACGGTGCCGTCGGCAAGCTCTTTAATGATCTGTTTGGCTTCTCCCGCGGTACTAAACCGCGAAAGCACCCGCATCTCAACTGGGAAGCCTGCCATGCGTTCAGCAAATGTGTCGTAGTGTTGCTGTGCCAACAGCGTGGTCGGCACCAATACCGCGACTTGTTTTCCATCTTGCACCGCTTTGAAAGCAGCACGCACCGCAACCTCGGTTTTGCCATAGCCAACGTCGCCGACGACGACGCGGTCCATCGGGACCGACGATTCCATATCCGCTTTCACTGCTTCGATGGCCAGCATCTGGTCTTCGGTTTCGACGAACGGGAAGTTATCTTCCATCTCCGTTTGCCAAGGAGAATCCGGGGCAAAAGAATATCCCGGCGCGGCTTGGCGCTTCGCATAAAGTTGCACCAGCTCGCCAGCGATTTCGCGGACCGCTGCGCGCGCCTTTTTCTTGGTGTTTTTCCAGTCCGATCCGCCCATTTTGGACAGCGTCGGTGCTTGCCCGCCGGTGTATTTGCTCAGTAGGTCCAGTGATTCCATGGGAACCCACAATTGGTCTGCGGGTTGTCCGCGCTTCGACGCGGCGTATTCCAGCACGATGTATTCGCGGCGAGAGCTTTCCCCACCGGCATTGATCGTGCGCTCAGCCATCTTAATAAACTTGCCGATGCCGTGGGTTTCGTGGACGACGAAATCGCCTTTTTTCAGTGCCAGCGGGTCCACTCGGTTGCGCCGTTTGGCGGGTCGACGTTTGGCACCGGCGATATCGCCGACACGGTTACCGGTCAGATCGGTTTCGGTAACCACGACCAACGGCAGTGTCGCACCGTCGTGCTGGTTGCGGACTTTCGGAAAGACCAATCCGGCGTGGCTCAATGCTTGATACAGCGTGATCTCGCCAGCGTTGGGTTGCCAGCCGGGCTCTGCCACGTGCGCCGAGATGCCGTTTTCGCGGAATCGTTCCGCCATGCGTTTGATAGCACCGGCTGCCGGGGCGATATATGCTGCGCGTCCACCCGACTGGCAATGGGCGCGAAGCTGCGACATCATCGCTTCGATTTCTTTGGCGTCGCCTTTCGGCTGTGGACCAGCCTCAAATTCGAGCGGCAACGTCGCTGCTTCATCTGCAGCAAACATTCCTGGAGGGGCGAACGTCCACCAGGAACTGCCACGTTCCCGGGTGATGTCTTCTAATTGTTCCAGGGACAAGTAGTTTGCTGCCGACAAGTCAAGTTTGTTGTGGGCCACCGGGCCATCCGCCCCCATGGCTGCTGCTTCCCAGCTCGCGGCCAAGAATTCTGCGTCGGTATCGTGCAGGTCCTCTACCCTACGCCGCACCTTTTCTGGGTCCGTGACCAGAACATGCGTGTTATCCGGCACCAGGTCCAACAGCGACACCATCGGCGTATCCGCCAGCACCGGAAGCAACGCTTCCATGCCTTCCGATGGGATCTTTTCCGATATCTTGGTGAGCAATTCCGCTAGCGTCGCGTTGGAAGCATACTCGCGTGCGAGTTTTTCCGCTTTCGCTGCTACCGCATCGGTAATGGGCAGTTCACGAGCCGGGAAAATAGCAACTTTGCCAACTTCGATCTCAGAGATCGTTCGTTGGTCTGCCACAGAAAACTGGCGGATATCGGTGATTTCATCACCCCAGAATTCGATGCGCACTGGATAGTCCAGGGTCGTGGGATAGACATCGACGATGCCGCCGCGTTTGGCGAATTGGCCTTTTTTACTGACCATGTCGACGTGCGAATAGGCACGGAATTCTAATTCAGCAACCAGCTGCTCAAAGTCATATTCTTGGTCTTCAGTCAGGCTAATCGGCGCCCGGCCATCGACAGATTCCAGCACTGGCTGCGCCAGTCCGCGTGCTGGGGTCACGATAACTTGCAGATCGTCTAAGCGGTGCAGCACGGCTGCACGCTTACCGACGATATCTGCGCCCGGAGACAAACGCTCATGCGGCAAGGTTTCCCATGCGGGAAACATCGCGACTTTGTTGCCCAGCATGGCAGCTAATTCTGCGTGTAGATCTTCAGCTTCGCGGCCGGTGGCTGTAAGCACAACGACGGGGGCATGGTGTGCCAGGGTGCCGATAGCCCAGGGTCGAGCTTGCGTAATGCCGGTGATGTGCAGGGTTGGTTCACCAACATGATTGATGAGCCCTTTGAGTTTCGGATCGCTGGCAGCAACTTTTAATAGGCCGGCGAGCATATTCACTTCGGGATCATTCTCCTGACTGAGATGGCTGGTGGCTGGAGCCTTACCCCTTGATATGAAAAAGCTTCCCCACCAGGACTCGAACCTAGAATGACGGTACCAAAAACCGTAGTGTTGCCGATTACACCATGGGGAAATGTCGACACTCCTACACTGCCATTCGAAACGACCATCAGTGAATGATGACATCGAGGCGATATGCAGTTGCGTGCCAACGGCTTGTAAGTTTACACAATCAGATGAAGAAATGAAAAACCAACGGCCACACAAAACGCCATACAACACGTAGCCAGGGCTTTTTCACACCCTACTCGCCATTACCATTAGCCTGGAATTATGAATCCCGGCTCCTCGCGCACCGCACGCAACCAGCAGCACAATGGCCGCCATATTGCTATCGCCAACGCCCTGCAAAACATCGGCGACCAGACGGCCTCAGCCAAAACTGTCTTGCCCTGGTTGTTTACTGCCGCTGGGGTGCCAGCAGCATTTTCTGGTTTGTTGGTGCCGGTTCGCGAGTCGTTAGCAATGCTCCCGCAGGCTGCACTGCGGGGTTGGGTGACATCACAGGAATCTCGGAAACGAATTTGGATATTGGGCTCACTTGGGCAAGCACTCTGTGCCGCGCTCATGGCACTCGCCGCATTGGTACTGAGCGGGTCCTCGCTAGGCGTCACGATCGTGGCGCTTTTAGCCTGCTTAGCGATTTTTCGTTCCTTGTCTTCACTCTCCGGGAAAGACGTTTTGGGCCGGGCTGTGAGCAAGGGACAACGCGGCGCGGTAACCGGCACCGCGACCACACTATCGGGCATCGTCACTATCGCTGTCGGTGGCGTGCTGTTGTTCGTCCCCTCCCCAATTCCTATTTGGGTCGGCGCAGTCCTCATTGGAATTGGCGCACTCGGTTGGTGTGTGGCATCGCTTTCTTTCGCGCGTGTCGACGAAAACTTGGGTACTCGCTCGCTAAAGAAACCCATGCAACCAGGCCCTCCCACCGACGCACTTCCCTGGTATCGCGATACCTGGCAGTTATTACGTGACGACGCTCATTTCCGGCAATTCGTCGTCGTTCGCTCTCTGTTCCTAGTCTCCTCACTATCCACCGCTTTTATCGTCACACTGAGCACGCTCAACGACAGCAGTTTCGCCGAATTGGGCGCCTTTGTGTTCGTCTCCGGTCTTTCAGCACTGCTTGCAGGAAAAATTTCCGGGATCTGGTCTGATCGTTCCTCCAAGACCGTGATGTCCGTCGCCGCTGGCACGGCTTCATTGGTGCTGTTGCTGCTGGTAGCAAGCTCACTGACTCTTCCTCCCGGCTGGAATTCCGTACTATTTCCACTGGGATTTTTCTTGGTGTCTCTCAGCCACGCCGCCATACGCGTGGCCCGTTCGACCTATCTCGTGGACATGGCTGAAGACGACCAACGCACCCGCTATACCGGCGCCGCAAACACACTGATGGGCGTGATTCTGTTATGCGTCGGCGCGTTGTCGTCTGTCATCGCACTCAAAGGCCCTGCTTGGGCGTTAGTATTTTTGTCTCTCATTGGTTTTGCCGGTGTTTGGGCAGCTCGCAAGCTTCCGGAAGTCTCGCAAGGTGGCTAAAACCCCACGGTCAAGCGCGCACGCGCGAACACATCGTTATGATTGGTGCCATTAGTTAACCCCCATTTGTTCAGGAGTGAATTCTCGCTGTGGCTCAACAATCTTCCTGCGCGGTCATCGTCTTAGCTGCCGGCGCCGGTACACGGATGAAATCTGCGACCCAGAAAACGCTGCATGAAATTGGCGGGCGCTCGCTGCTTTCCCATAGTGTGCACGCCGCGGCCGGCTTAAATCCAGACAATGTCGTCGTGGTCGTCGGCCACCAGCGTGAGCAGGTAGTGCCAGCCGTCGACACGCTTTCCGACGAGCTCGGCCGTAAGCTGACCACCGCCGTACAAAAAGAACAACTTGGCACCGGGCACGCGGTGCAATGTGCGATGGCTGGGTTGGAAGATTTCCAGGGCACCGTGATTGTCACCAATGCTGATGTGCCCCTACTGCGACCAGAAACCCTCGATCACCTACGCGAGCACCATGAATCCGCACGAGCTGGCGTTACGGTGTTGTCCGTCGAACTTGCCGACGCCACCGGCTATGGCCGCATTGTGCGCGACGATAATCAGCAGGTCACCGCAATTGTCGAGCATAAAGATGCTTCAGCAGAAATCCGAGAAATTACCGAAATCAACTCCGGAGTCTTCGCTTTCGACGCTGCCATCCTGCGCGATGCGCTGACACAACTGAACACGGATAACGCGCAGGGCGAGTTGTATATCACTGACGTGCTGGCTATTGCGCGCAAGGCTGGCCATGGGGTCGGTGCCTATGTCACAGCTGATGCTGGCGAGCTCGCAGGCGTCAACAACCGCGTACAGCTGGCAGAAGCAGGCAAGGAATTCAACCGCCGCACCGTAGAAGCAGCCATGCTCGGGGGCGCTACCATTGTCGACCCTGCCACCACCTGGATTGGCGCGGATGTCACCGTGGGCCAAGACGTCACTATCCACCCGGGTACGCAGCTGTGGGGAAAAACCTTCATCGCGGACGGCGCGGAAATTGGACCGGACAGCACACTCACAGATGTCGTCGTCGGCAAGAATGCGCGTGTGATCCGTGCCCACGCAGAAAGCTCGCGTATTGGCGCAGGGGCGAACGTCGGACCATTTACCTACCTTCGCCCAGGTACAGAGTTGGGTAATAACGCCAAGCTCGGTGGCTTCGTTGAGACGAAAAAAGCCACTATCGGTGAAGGCTCCAAAGTTCCGCACCTGACCTACGTGGGTGATGCGACCATCGGCAAACACTCAAATATTGGTGCTTCTTCGGTCTTCGTTAACTATGACGGCGTGAACAAGAATCACACCGTGGTGGGCGATCACGTGCGCACAGGTTCAGACACGATGTTCATCGCACCAGTAACCGTGGGTGATGGCGCCTATTCTGGGGCAGGTACAGTGATTAAAGACGATGTTCCACCAGGGGCACTGGCCGTCTCAGGTGGCCGCCAGCGCAATATCGAGGGCTGGGTCGCGCAAAAGCGCCCGGGTAGTCCCTCTGCGCAGGCTGCACAAGCTGCCGAAAACAGCACAGCCGACAACGGCGAAGCTGACAATCGCAGCACTGATAACGGCAGTGACCAGGGTTCCGAACAAGCGTAGACATCAAAGCAGAAGGGTTAATCCTATGACTGGCAAGATCGCTATGAACCAAAAGAACATGATGGTCTTCAACGGCCGCTCGCACCCAGACCTCGGCGAGGCTGTCGCCAAGGAATTGGGCACAAAAATCACCCCAATGCGAGCAGAAGACTTCGCAAATGGTGAGATCTTCGTTCGCTTTGAAGAATCGGTACGCGGCGCGGATTGTTTCGTTATGCAATCCCACGCGACCGTCGAAGGCGGCGATCTAAACAAATGGCTGATGGAGCAGCTCATCATGATTGATGCGCTCAAGCGTGGTTCCGCTAAGCGCATCACGGCTATTTTGCCGTTCTACCCATACGCACGCCAGGATAAAAAACACCGCGGACGCGAGCCTATTTCCGCTCGTCTGATCTCTGATCTGTTGCAATCCGCTGGTGCTGACCGTTTGGTCTCCGTTGATCTGCACACAGACCAAATCCAAGGCTTTTTTGATGGTCCAGTCGACCACATGCACGCCATGCCGGTGTTGACCGACTACATCAAAGAGAACTACCCAACTGAGAACATGTGCATCGTCTCGCCTGACGCTGGCCGCGTGAAGGTCGCAGAAAAATGGGCAAACGTCCTCGGCGGCGCACCGATGGCCTTCGTCCACAAGACGCGCAGCGTTGATGTAGCCAACGAAGTCGTCGCTAACCGCGTGGTCGGTGATGTTTCGGGCAAGGACTGCATCTTGGTAGACGACATGATTGACACCGGTGGAACTATCGCGGGTGCCGCAAAGATCTTGAAAGATGAAGGCGCCAAGTCTGTCGTTGTAGCCTGCACCCACGGCGTATTTTCTGGTCAAGCCCGAGAGAAGCTCTCGAACTGTGGCGCTGAAGAGGTCATCACCACCGACACCATCCCTCAGTCCACAGAGGGGTGGGACAACTTGACCGTGCTCTCCATCGCCCCTTTGCTGGCTCGCACCATCAACGAGATCTTTGAAAACGGTTCCGTTACCACGCTGTTCGAGGGGTCTGCCTAATGAAAAGCTTTGACGAATTCCGTGACAAAGTAGCCTTGGTTACCGGTGGCGGCTTCGGCATCGGCGAAGAAATCTGCTATGAACTCGGGGAATTGGGAACCCAGGTTGTAGTCGCCGATTCCAAAGAACATAAGCCGTCTGAGGTGGCCGAAAAAATCCGTTCTAACGGTGGTTCGGCGTATGCCATTGAGATCGACATGACTGCAGAATCGGACTACAAGGCTGCGGTACAAACCGCCGTAGAGCAGTTTGGTGGTTTACATTACGCGGTTAATTCGCCAGGCTACGGCGGTGAAGGCGAACTCACCGGAAAGCTGAATGGTCGGCAATGGCGCGATTTGGTTGATCTCAACCTCAACGGCGTCGCTTATGCCATGCGTTATGAGATCGAACAATTCTTAGACATGGACATGAGCTCGGAGTGTTCCATCGTCAATGTCGCTTCTGTGCACGGGTTAGTGGCGGCTAAGGGCAAAGCAGCCTATTCCGCTGCCAAGCACGGCGTCATCGGGCTAACCCGTTCAGCCGCCGTGGAATACGGCTCCAAGGCAATTCGTGTCAACGCGGTGTGCCCAGGCTATATCCGGAACGCCCTGCTCGCGAATTTCATGGATGAAGATGAGCTGACCAAACTGATCAACGACCATCCACTTGGCAGGCTGGGGTCAGTTCGAGAAGTTGCCGCGATGGTGCTGTTCCTGCTTTCGTCAAACGCATCGTTTATCACCGGCAGCACGCAAACCGTGGATGGTGGCTATACCGCCATTTAGGTCATCCCCATTTAAGACCATAATCTTTAAGAACATAGCAATTTCAGGTCTAGGCACAGTATCGCCTGTGTTTCGTTGCTGGCCTGCTGTTTGCTATGATGGCTCTCGTCTCGGCGAGGGCCATTCATTTTTGGCCGTTATCGACGCGATCTACACTTAACCCGGTAGCTCCCCCGGTCGTGGATGTGCCCTTGCCTGTGCACGTTTGTCCACATATTTATTTTCACTACACTGAGGAGTTATCCATTATGGCTCAAAATACCCCTGCTCTCGCGGCACAGCCACGTAATGAGTTTGGTAAGGGCGCTGCCCGCCGTTTGCGTCGTGAATGGCGCGTACCTGGCGTTCTGTACGGCCCAAACACCGACCCAATTCACTTCTCTGTAGACCTGCTGGAGCTACAGACATTGATCCGTTACAACGGCCTGAACGCAGTTCTGGAATTGGAACTTGACGGCGAAAAGCACCTGTCCATGGTGAAGAACGTTGACCAAAACGTCCTCACCCTAGACGTCGATCACGTGGACCTATTGTCGATTAAGCGCGGCGAAAAGGTTGAGGTTGAGGTTCCTGTCACCGTTACTGGTGAGCCTGCCGCTGGCATGATGTTCATCCAGGACAACGACGTCTTGTTGGTTGAGGCCGACGTTCTGTCCATTCCAGAAGAGATCGAAGTTTCCATCGAAGGCGCAGAAGATGGCACCGTCATCACTGCAGCTGATTTGGACATCCCAGGTGGCGCCACCCTGGTCGCAGAAGAAGACACCGTCATCGTCTCCGTCATGGAGCCACAGGAAGACGAAGAACTCGAGGCTGCTGCTGCCGCTGCTGAAGAAGGCGGCGCTGAAGCCGGTGCAGACTCTGAAGAGGAGTCCGATGAGGAAACCCCTGCAGATCGTCTGGACCCTGACACCGAGTCCTCCGACGACAAATAAGCCACTGGATTATCTAGCCGTCGGCTAGATATGCCCAAACAGAAAGCCGAGTCCACCCCATGCACACTGCGAACGCTCTGTCTCAGCACAATAGTGTTCTGATAGTTGGGCTCGGCAACCCCGGTGCGCGTTATGCACAAACTCGGCACAATATTGGCTATCGCATCGTCAATGAATTAGCAGAAACGACAGCTTTCCAGCCTGTGCCATTTAGTTTGCATAAACGCACCGGGGCTTTTGTGGCCGAAATGCCTGCTGGTTCTATAGGCTACGGCTCCCCAAAAATCATCCTGTCGCGCACCGGTACACCGATGAACACCTCTGGCGGTGTGGTCAATGCCCTGGCAAATTATTTTCGTATTCCGGCTATCGGCATCGTCGCAGTTTATGACGATATGGAACGCGACTTTGGCGATTTCACTTTAAAACACGGCAGTGGCGATAAAGGCCACAACGGCTTGAAATCCCTTACCAAATCTCTGGGTACCAAAGACTATGCTCGTCTCAGCGTTGGCATTGGACGGCCCCCTGGCAAGATGGATCCGTCATCTTTTGTTTTAGGCAACTTTTCCGCCGCCCAAGAACGTGAATTGGAATTTATTATTCCGGACGTCGCTGACTATCTCCGGAAAGCACTTCTATAAATTTTCCCCTCGGGAATCCTCTGATATCGGGATATCGACCACGAATAGCCGGTATAGTGGGAGTTACGACTGCACAGTTGCACCCAAAACGAGGAGTTCCCTTGAGTTTCGAATCCATTGCGGATGTCGTCCAACATATCGAAGATGAAGATATTAAATTTGTCGACATTCAGTTCACTGACCTTCCCGGTGTAGAGCACCACTTCAGCATCCCTGCCTCGGAATTTACTGAGGAGGCAGCAGAAGAAGGCCTGGCTTTCGACGGCTCCTCAATTCGAGGATTCACCACCATTGATGAATCCGACATGATGTTGCTGCCGGATCCACATTCTGCGATCGTGGATCCTTTCCGCACGACAAAAACCTTGAACATCAAATGCTTCGTGCACGATCCGTTTACTCGTGAACCGTTTTCACGTGACCCACGCACGACTGCGCGTAAAGCGGAGGAGTATCTGAAGTCCACAGGTATCGCTGATACCTGCTTCTTCGGCGCCGAAGCCGAGTTTTATTTGTTCGATAAGGTTCGTTTCGATACCTCCACCAACGCTGGTTTCTACGAGGTGGATTCGGACGAAGGCTGGTGGAATACCGATAAAGAAACCACTATCGACGGCCTACCAAACCCTGGCTATAAAAATCGCCCTAAAGGCGGCTATTTCCCTACCGCACCGTATGACCAGACCGTAGAAATCCGCGATGCCATGGCATTGAACCTAGAAAAGGTTGGCTTTGAGCTAGAGCGGTTCCACCACGAAGTGGGTTCCGGCGGCCAGCAGGAAATCAACTACCGCTTCTCCACCCTGCTGCACTCTGCAGACCAAATTCAGCTGTTTAAATACATCATCAAAAACACCGCATTTCAGCATGGCAAGACTGCAACGTTCATGCCAAAGCCACTGGCTGGCGACAACGGTTCGGGAATGCACGCCCACCAGTCGCTGTGGAAAGATGGTGCGCCGCTGTTCCATGATGAAGACGGCTACGCGGGCCTGTCAGACATCGCCCGCTACTACATCGGTGGCATTCTGGAACATGCCGGTGCAGTACTGGCATTCACCAACGCGACGCTGAACTCCTACCACCGTCTGGTCCCTGGTTTCGAAGCTCCAATCAATTTGGTCTACTCCCAGCGCAACCGTTCGGCAGCCGTGCGTATTCCTACCACCGGCAACAACCCGAAGGCGAAGCGTTTGGAGTTCCGCGCACCGGACCCTTCAGGCAACCCATACTTGGGCTTTGCAGCGATGATGATGGCCGGTATCGATGGTATTAAAAACCGCATCGAACCACACGCTCCAGTGGATAAAGACCTTTACGAGCTCCCACCAGAAGAGGCCCAAGACATCCCGACCGCACCAACCTCGCTGGAAGAATCGCTGAAGGCCTTGCAGGAAGACAACGAGTTCCTGACCGAGGGTGATGTCTTCACCGAAGACCTCATTGATACCTACATCAAGTACAAGTACGACGAGGAAATCACTCCGGTTCGCCTGCGCCCAACCCCGCAGGAATTCGAAATGTACTACGACTGCTAAGCACCAAGCTTCACGCGCCAGCGCCCCACTTTCGGTGGGGCGTTTTTGGTTGGCTGTCATCTCGAGGAAAACCACCGAATTTTAGGTCGTCTATTTACGTTGGTGCATCGTGGCCGTACAGATCAGCTTGGCTCACCCAAAACGGGGGCGCTATATCCCGGAAAAAATCACAGAATTTTGGTAATTCTATTCTTTACAGGCCCCTTTTAGTAGGCTGAGAATTAGATACGAAATTAGGCCTGCCTTAATGTATCTGTCATTGTCTAACGTTGTCTAACGTTGACTAACGCTGTTTAACGCTGGTGGGCCTTAAAGAAAGGACCCACCATGCCCCGTACCTCCTCGAACCCCGCTGGCAAGACAAATCCGCTTCCCTACGCGCAGCGCCGCGCAGAAGATGCGCCCGGACACTGGCTGCTTGCACGGCTCGGAAAACGAGTGCTGCGCCCTGGCGGATTGGAACTCACCCGCAAGCTATTGCACAACGCCAAACTTACTGATGCCGACGTGGTCGAGCTAGCGCCTGGATTAGGCCGTACTGCCAGCGAACTACTCACTTTCCAACCAGCCAGCTATATCGGTGTCGACAAAGACGAAGATGCCGCGCGCATTACTGGGGAGATCGTCAAAGATACCGGCCGCATGGTACATGCAGATGCCGCAGATACTGGCCTGCCTGATGCTCATGCCGACGTTGTGTTGGGCGAGGCGATGTTGACGATGCAGTCGCCCACCGGAAAGCAAAAAATCGTACAGGAAGCAGCGCGAATGCTGCGCCCCGGTGGCAGGTACGCCATCCACGAACTTGGTTTGCAACCCGATGACCTCGACGACGAGTTTAAAACCGAGTTGCGCAAGAATCTCGCCCGCGTGATTAAGGTTAATGCCCGGCCGCTGACCATTGCTGAGTGGACGAAGCTTGTGGAAGAAGCGGGTTTGCAGGTGGAATGGACTGACACCGCACCCATGGCATTGCTGCAAATGCGCCGAAACCTTGCCGACGAGGGATTTTTGGGAACACTGCGCATCATCAAAAACGCCGCCCTGGACGCCGATGCCCGGCGCCGCATGTTGGCCATGCGCAAGCTATTTAATCAGCACAGCGATGTGCTGTGCGGCGTCGCACTCGTGGCACGAAAGCCAGAATAATTTTGGGAAAAGATCACAACTATTCCACCATCCCAACGCTTACCATTAGATAAAATGGTGGATGTATTCAACCGCAGAAAGGATGAACCATGACCTATGTAAACATCTCCGCACTGAGCTTTCCGGAAGGTGCCGCCGAAGAAATCGAGCAGCGTTTTGCGCAGCGTGCCAAGGGCGTCGACAAGGCAGAAGGGTTTGAAGGCTTCGAATTGCTGCGCCCCGTCTCTGGCGAAGATCGCTACTTCGTGATCACCCGCTGGGATAGCCAAGAAAACTACCAGAAGTGGTCAGACGCTCGCCCAGAAGGCAACCACGTGGAAGATGAAAAACGCGGCATGGCTGTCGACGTGCTCGGCTTCGAATCTATCCAGCTAGAACACTAAAGTGCAAAGCTAAAAACCATCCTCGCGGCACGTTTAGCGTGTCGCATACGCACTAGCCCAAATAAAAGCCGCGGGTCCAATCTCGGATCCCGCGGCTTTTATCGGCACTGGCACTAGTACCAGTGCATCAACTCCCCCGCGACTTATAGCTCGCTGATTGGACTGCGGTGCGGCAGCACACGCGGGCGCTTACCCGCAATATCTTCCACGAAACGCACTACCTGGTTGGAGTAGCCATACTCGTTGTCGTACCAGCCGTAAACCACCAGGTGTTTGGTGCCATTGGCAATCATCGCCAAGCCATCAAAACGTTCGGGGTAGGAACACGGATGGCATTACCGGTGAGCTTGCCCACTGCCCACAAATGGCAGGCATGGTGTATAGCTACTTAGGCTACAGAATGATCTATTCCGTGGTTGTATCACCCACCCCCGTGAGGGCCCAACCATCATAATTAACCTCAAAAATCAGAGGCAGGTCTGCCGGTAACCATCCACGATAACCAAAGTATTCCGGGGCCCTATGGGAGCACAAAGTAACATCTAGCCTATCGAGCACGTCAAAATCAACGTCACCGTCGGCATCTTTCAGGTACACCACCTCTTGAGTGTCGTAGCTGCCTAAGTCATAAGCCTCATCAGGCTCCAGACCCAGATGTTCGGAAATATCATCGACACTGGTGTACGGACATTGGACACCAAATTCTACCCAATGCTGACCATAAGCATCGCGAACCGAGATAGTAACCGGCCCCCAGATTCACTTGCAGCTGGTAACGCTTGTTCAATTTCGCTTGAACAAGCCACCAAGAACGCCATCAAAGACAACGCAAGGAACGCTTTACCCTGCCCAAAACTCAAGGGAAAACGGGAAGAATATCTCATTTCGGCAATGTCTCTAGCAAAGATGCATTCGCCATATCTTTACAGACATAAACGATTCCCTTATCCATACCCTCTTTTCCTTTTATCATCAACCCAATAGCACGTCCTGCAGCATTGTTAAGAACATCCATCTCCGCTTCGCCTGGATCATTCGGCCATACGTCTTCGTGGTTATACGCAATCCGTAACGCTGCATCTTCAGACAAATGCAAAGTCATCAATCCGCTCCAGTAGCAGTGACGAAAAGCACGGCATGTCTGTCGACGTATTGGGGTTTGAACCCATCCAGCTGGAAAGCTAAACCAGGCACCACGCAAACACAAAATAAAGCCGCGGGTCCAATCTCGGATCCCGCGGCTTTTATCGGCACTGGCACTAGTACCAGTGCATCAACTCCCCCGCGACTTATAGCTCGCTGATTGGACTGCGGTGCGGCAGCACACGCGGGCGCTTACCCGCAATATCTTCCACGAAACGCACTACCTGGTTGGAGTAGCCATACTCGTTGTCGTACCACACATAGACCACCAAATGTTTGGTGCCATTGGCAATCGTCGCCAAGCCATCGACCACACCGGCTTTAACGGAGCCAACGAAGTCCGAGGAGACCAATTCTGGGTCGTTGACGTAGTCCACCTGCTGACGCAGATTCGACAGCAGCGCCACCTTGCGCAAGTAGTCATTGACCTCGTCCTTGGTCACCTCAGTTTCCAGTTCCAGGTTCAACACCGCCATCGAAACATTCGGGGTTGGCACGCGGATAGCATTACCGGTGAGCTTGCCTTCGAATTCCGGCAAGGCCTTTGATACCGCCTTCGCAGCACCGGTTTCGGTGAGCACCATATTCAGACCCGCAGCGCGTCCACGACGGTCACCCTTGTGGTAGTTGTCGATCAGGTTTTGATCGTTGGTAAACGAGTGGGCGGTTTCCACGTGGCCGTGCGCGACGCCGTAGCGATCGCCCAGTGCCTTGAGCACCGGAGTAATGCCGTTGGTGGTACAGGATGCTGCAGATAGCACCTTGTCATCGTCACTAATGCTGTCTTCGTTGATGCCGAAAACGACGTTCGGAATATCGCCCTTGCCCGGCGCCGTCAGCAAGACACGGTCTGCGCCCTTGGCCTCCAGGTGCTGCGACAAGCCCTTGCGATCACGCCATGCGCCGGTGTTGTCGACGACAATGGCGTTGTTGATGCCATAGGAGGTGTAGTCGATTTCCTGTGGCGCGTTGGCGTAGATAACCTGGATCTTGGTGCCGTTTGCCCAGATGATGTTGTTTTCTTCATCCACGGAAATGGTGCCGTTGAATTCGCCATGCACGGAATCACGGCGCAGCAGCGAGGCACGTTTGATGATGTCGCCGTCGCCTTTAGAGCGCACGACAATCGCACGCAGACGCACACCGCCATAGGATGCTTCACGCTCCACCAGGATGCGTGCGAGCAGGCGGCCAATGCGGCCAAAACCATAAAGCACGACGTCGGTGGGTTCTTTCACGTTGGTGCGGCCACCAATGACTTCCTCTAACTCGGAGTGCAGGTAGTCAGAAAGATCAGTAGCACCGGATTGCGCAAACCCAACGGCCAAGCGCCCGACGTCGATTGATGCAGTACCCAAATCCATTGAGGTAAGTTCGCGCAGCACCGGCAGGGTCTTCTCCAGCGGCAAGTCTTCTTCGATGACCTGGTGCGCACGTTCGTGGGCTTTGATGATATCGATGTCGGTGACGCTAATCAGCAAACGACCAAAAATAGAGGTCACAACGTTGTTGTTGCGGTGCAGCGAGCTGATCAGCGGGATCATCTCCTGCGCCAGCGCGATACGTTCATTCCAGTTGTCGTGTCCTACCTCGGCGGGCTGATTCACAGTCATCTTCCTTTACGCGGGGGTATCGGGGTGCAAAATTACAACCCACATCCTACCCCGATTTTGGTTACTACCCCCGTAATTGGGCAAGGATGTCGGCGACACTGCCCTGACCGATCTTGTCGACGTCTTCGCCGACCAAGCAATATGCCACCCGCGGATCATTCTCCTGCCGCAGTGGCGCCAGCAATGAGTTCAACAGCGGATACATCGCCGGCACGTCATCGTGGTGTCCGCGAATAAATTCCGTCTCTAGTCCGCGGGCCACCCGGCCGGAAAACGCCCGGGTCGCCACCGAGGCACCCCCGGCCTGCAGTAGGGTGCGGTTGAACTCACTGGTGCCGGCTTCGTCGGCAAGCAAAAACGCCGAACCGCAACTCACCGCTTTTACCCGCGGAAGCTTAAGCAACTCGCGGGCATCGTCAGCAGTACGCACCCCACCAGAGGCCACGAGTTGTGCATTCACGCCAGCCAGCGACATCGTCTCGATAAGATCAACCAACCCTAGCCCGGACGGTTGTTCTTCCACCGACCAGGTTCCGCGGTGACCACCAGCGGCTGGGCCTTGCACGACTAGAGCATCGGCACCTGCATCTTGCGCACTCAACGCGTCTTCAATACTGGTGACAGTCACCCACGCCTCGATACCAGCCTCATGCAGGCGGCTTACTTCTGCAGAGCTAAAACACCCGAATGTCGAGCTGACCACCGTCGGTGGATTATCGGCGGACACAACAGCATCCAACTTATCCTGCCAACCATTGCTGTAATCCAGGTTTGGAAGCTGATCCGCTACCGCGTAGTCGCGCTGTAATTGTTGGTGAAAAGCGCTGATCTCCGCAGTAATTTCCAGCGGGGTTTGTGGGGCAAATAAATTGACCCCGTAACGCACCCCCGAATCCATGCCGGCGAGCATGTACTGCGCGTGGTCCACCGAAGTGGTGCCGAACGCCAGAAAACCGAAGGAACCAGCTTTAGCGGCTGCGTTAACCAGCCGCGGTGTGGACGGGCCACCTGCCATAGGTGCGATAAGTATACGGGATTCTAGTTGGCGTAATACTTCCGACATATCTGCCAGGCTAATGCAGATCACCGGCGTGCAGCAGTCAGTAGAGAAAACCCCCGCAATAATGAGACACTGGGCGGGTGAATATTGTGCGCAACCTATTATCAAGAATTTTCGGACGCAATACCGAAAGCACTAGTGACGCAATCGCCAACCCCGCCGACGGTGGGTATCAAAGGGCAACGACCCAACAACCGGTATTAAATCTTGCTGACGTCACGGCCGAGTGGCTAATCGTCGGCTTGGGTAATCCGGGGCAAAAATATGCGGCCACGCGCCACAACGTGGGCTATATGGTGGTCGACGATCTGCTGGCCGCATCCGGCGAGACCCTCCAGCCCATTAAAGATGTGCAGGCTTTTGGCACCATCATTGAATGTGGCGAAAACTCCGCTCTGGTGCTGCGCACCGCGAGCTTCATGAATAATTCCGGCCCGGCGATTGCCGAAGTTGCTCAACGTTCAGGCATCCCCGCGGAGCGAGTGCTGCTTATTCACGATGAATTAGACCTGAAAGAACACAAAATCCGCCTCAAACAAGGCGGAAATGAAGCCGGACATAACGGCCTAAAATCGACGACTGAGCATCTAGGCACCCGTGATTATCCCCGCGTGCGTATGGGGGTGGGGCACCCTGGGAAAGGAAACGACATCATCGCCTGGGTGCTGGGACCGGTCCCAGCCGGGGCTGGTTTTGATGAGTTTATTGCCACCGGCGCCGAGGCTGCCCGACTGATCGTGGCTCGGGGGCTAGGCGCCGCGCAAAACGAGATTCATTCTCGCTAACTAGCTATTAGCGCCAGCCTTGGTGACCTGATCGAGGATCTTGTCCAGGCCAGCCTTGGCCGCATCGGATGCGCGGAATTCACCATTGGCATCTTCTGGGTATGCAGCATTGAGGTCGATGTTCACGTCTTCGTCTGCCAGCTGCATAGCCAACATACCGCTAACTACAGTGCGCCAGGTGTCGGTCGCACCTTTGCCTGCCTGTGAGTAACCGTAGCCGACGAAACCGATTGGTTTGCCCTGCCATTCCTGGCCAAGCTGGTCGAAGGCATTTTTCATTGGGCCAGGTACGGTGCCGTTATATTCCGGAGTCACGAAAACAAAGCCGTCGTACTGGGCAATTACTTTGGCCCACTGCTGGGTCTTAGGATCTCCGTATTCGCCATTGGCCATGGCAGGGACGGTATCTGCAGCCAAAAATGGCAGGTCATGATCCTGCAGGTCGATGATTTCGTAATTGTGGCCGTCATTGCGGTGGGATGCGTGCTCGTGCACCCAGTGGCCAATCGCTTCACCAGCGCGGCCTGCACGGATCGAACCAATAAAGACACCAATATTCACGGTTACCTCCTAGAAATAATGAAGTTGATACAACAACAATAAAACGACTTTAGTTGACCTGTCAACAATAACTTCTTGGTATTCGTGAAAACCAGATCCACGTCGGCACGCACAGCACCGAACCATTAGACTGTTCAACCATGACCACTGCTGTTTCCTCCCCTGCCCACGAGGCCTCGCGCCGCCGCACCTTTGCTGTGATCGCCCACCCCGACGCGGGTAAATCAACCCTGACCGAGGCGCTGGCGCTACACGCACACATCATCACCGAAGCTGGCGCGGTACACGGCAAAGGAAACCGCAAAGCCACCGTGTCTGACTGGATGGACATGGAAAAAGACCGAGGCATTTCCGTGGCCTCTTCCGCGCTGCAGTTCAACTATTCCCCGGAAGGCCACGACGGCGAACCGTACGTGATCAACCTGGTAGATACCCCTGGACACGCAGATTTTTCGGAGGATACCTACCGCGTTCTCACTGCCGTCGACGCGGCAGTCATGCTCATCGACGCCGCCAAGGGCCTGGAGCCGCAAACACTGAAGCTATTCCGCGTATGTAAAGCCCGTGGTTTGCCGATTATCACGGTAATCAACAAGTGGGACCGGGTGGGCCGCGAACCTTTGGAGCTTGTCGACGAAATCGTCAACGAAATCCAGCTCCAGCCCACACCGCTATACTGGCCGGTCGGCGAAGCCGGTGACTTCCGCGGGCTCGCCCACATTAACGACGACGGTGAAGCCGATAACTACATCCACTTCATCCGCACCGCCGGTGGCTCCACCATCGCACCGGAAGAGCACTACTCACCGCAGCAAGCTGGCGAAAAAGAAGCCGAAGCGTGGGAAACGGCAGTGGAAGAAGCCGAACTTTTGGCCGCCGACGGAGCGCTACACGATCAAGACCTATTCGAACAGTGTGTGACCTCGCCGTTGATTTTCGCCTCCGCGATGCTGAACTTCGGCGTACACCAAATCCTGGACACGTTGTGCGCAATCGCCCCGCAACCAGGTAGCCGCGAGTGCGACCCCAAGGTAGTGGAAAAAGCCACCGGGGCCATCGCCGAAACCCGCGAGGTGGACGACGATTTCGCCGGCGTCGTGTTCAAGGTTCAAGCCGGCATGGACCGCAACCACCGCGACACCCTAGCCTTTATGCGCGTGGTCTCCGGCGTCTTCGAACGCGGCATGCAGGTCACGCACGCGCAATCTGGGCGCAGCTTCTCGACGAAATACGCACTGACCGTTTTCGGCCGCACCCGCGATACCGTCGAAGCCGCCTATCCTGGCGATATCGTCGGATTGGTCAACGCGGGATCGCTGGCTCCTGGCGATACCATTTATTCGGGCAAGAAGATCCAGTTCCGCCCGATGCCACAGTTCGCTCCGGAAAGTTTCCAGACTCTACGAGCAAAATCGCTGGGCAAATACAAGCAATTCCGCAAAGGGCTGGAGCAACTGGATGCCGAGGGCGTCGTGCAGATCCTGCGCAACGAACTGCGCGGCGACGCTGCCCCTGTGATGGCAGCCGTGGGCCCGATGCAGTTCGAAGTCATGCAGGCCCGCATGGAGGTCGAATACAACGTGGAAACCGTCGTCGAGCCCGTCCCCTATTCGGTAGCACGACGCACCGATGCGGCCTCAGCTGAAGAATTAGGCCGCCAGCGCGGAGTGGAAATTTTCACTCGCACCGACGGCGAATTGATTGCGCTGTTCGGCGATAAATGGAAGCTCGCGTTCGTACAAAAAGAACACCCAGAGCTCACCATGGAGCCGTTGGTAGCCGATTAAGCATCAGCCCGCGCTGCGTATAAGTCGACTAGTATAGCTCGACCGCCCGCAAGTCGATACTGCCATCACCAGTGATTTCCAATTGGCTAACCGGGCGGTTCTTTACTGTTTCCGGCAAGCTAATCCTTAAGGTGCGTATCCAGTATTCACCGTTGCTGGTTTCCGTGGTGGCATCTTTCAGTACCGGGTTGGGTGTCGGCACTGGGACTGGCTGGCGGGAACCATCGTCCATGATCGCCGTAATTTCCAGCTTGGTTTCTTTCTTGCCGTCTTCCCGGCTGCCAGTAGGCATCATGTGCATGCTCAGCGCTTCCGCGCCTGCAGAACTCACCGGAACCACCGCGGGGGATTTAGTCAATTGTACGCGGGCATTGACAGAAGCGGAATTGACGATTCCCAGGTCCACGAAATCGCAGCGGTCGTCATACTGCACCGGGTTCATAGAGGGATAAATCCGACAGAACTCGGCCTCACTCCCTGGCAGTTGCGCTTCTGGCTCTGAAGCAATCCATTGCTCTGCAGCGGCCGAGGTGGCAGCATACACACTCGCTTCTCTGCCTGCGAGCTCACTCGGTAGCTCGTCATCAGCCTGCAATGGATACGGCCCGTCTTGGCCACGGAGAGTTTGATCAAACCAAAGCCGGAGAGCTTCTGCTAAAAATTCCTCATGCTCTGTGGCACCAATGTCGCTAATTTCGCCATCATCGATGCGGTCGTCGAATTCCCGCTTGGATAAAACGCGGTTAATATAGTTGTGCCCAAGCCCCGACACAATAACGTTTAAGGCTGCCGTGTTTCTGTCTTGCCCCACGTATTCCGGCAACCAGTCAGCTGCGGCCTGGGAAGTATCCCCATCTGCTTGCCCATCGATGGTCAAAGTAGGCACATCGGCGGGAGCTGGGGAAAAATTATCTTCTGGAAATTCTGGCACATGGTAGAACCCGCCATAGCTGGCCAAAGATATCTCAGGCCACATTTCTGCAGCCTTATTTCCTAGCAATGCAGAACGCGAGTGCATAAACACACCAGTGCGAGAAAGATCCGTCATGCCCACAAGGCTGTCGTCTAAGTGCTGCGACTGGCCCTGGTTCGCCGCCTCTAGTTCTGTACGAATGGCACTGACCACACCCGCCCAGGCTTCCACCTGGTCGTATGGTTGCGTGGGGCTTTCTGGCGCCCACAACGGGCCTAAGTCAGGAACGACGACGGTGTATCCGGCCTCTGCGAGATCCTCTGCCAAATAGTGCATTCCGCGATCTGCACGTACCTCATCTACCCCATCTGGGCACGGGTAGGCGAAAGTATCATCAGCGCAATTAAACGTGCGCAAATGATTCACTACCACCAGCGGAGCATTGCTATGCCCCGCCGTTGTCACGCTGCCGCGGACGGGTAAATCTATGTCTGGAGAAACCTGATAATCCTCCAGCGCAAATTCATAGGTGGTGGCAGTTGTTTTTTCCGTGGCCGTAGTAGTTTCTGCAGCCGTATTCTGCCCCGTTGTTGCCTGTTCTGGCGCTGCCTTCCGCGCGTCGTCATCAGACGGAGCCGAACAGGCCACGAGCAACAAAGTAGTACCTGTCAACAAAGCTAAAATACTCGAACGCATGACAGACAATTCTACCGGCACGGTGGGTTCCGGTCGTTTTTACCGGACAGGGCCAGGAAGTCACCAACTCACGGTAATCAGAATCCGATGGCGCGCAGAGCCTGATCGTAATCGTCTTGAGTGACCTCAACCTTGGAACAATCCTGGGGGACATAAATGCTCAGACGTGGCTCACCTGGCTTACCATCAAAGCGGGCACGACAATCCGCAGCCTGCTGCGGGGTTGTTAGACCATAATTTAAGGCATTGTAATATTTGTTATCCACGTTCTTAAGAAACGCCACCAATGCGCGGAAGTTGCTTGGCTGATTACCGCTCGGGTCGTTCCAGAGCACGGAGCTGCCAATAGACAGCGCCGAGCTGAGCTGATTCACCACTGAATTGTCCTGAGCCGACGACGATTGCACCAGTTGTTTCTGAACAGGCGTCGCTTGAGCAACCCCGCTGCTTCCCAGGCCTGCCAGCGTGAGAACAGCCAAGCTTGCGGTGAACATTTTCTTCATGAATACTCCTTGTCTAGTTATGTGATCGAACATTTCATGCTTCACCAGTGAAGCGGTTCATACAGCTGCTATTTTACATAGCACTACCTAACAATACCTAGACGCACCTTTATGATCCCCCCCCCACACCGAGGGCAAATGCTTAGGAACAAAACCGGAACGATACCGGAACAATGTAGTCGTGGAAGATAATTCAGATAATTCTGAGATTAAATTCGTTTTCCTTTAACCGGTCAGGAATTCTTCCCATTGCGGCCATTCTTTTTCCGTTTGGATCTGGCCCATCCGGTAGCTGTGCAGCAGCTTTTCGGCATCGCGTTCCGTTGATTCCACGGACAAATCCGTCGGAAAGAACAATTGCGCACGGCCTTGTTTCTCCAACGTAAGCAGGCGATCTTTCGCGGCATTGTATTTATCCGGCCGTTCAATCATGGCCTTGGCCACAGCTGGGTGTTTAAAAAATGCTCGACGCAAAAAGCCCTCACGCTGCGTGGCTGGGCGCACATAATCGCGGGGCTTCGTCGCCAAGAAAAGAATCTTTCTAAAACCAGCTTGCTCGGCCTCATTGACCACAACACCACCGGAATCTCCCAATGCACCATCGACAAACGGCACATCATCAATCAGGCGCATCGGCATGATCAGCGGCAGTGTGGATGAGGCGCGTACGCGCATCATCAGATCCGGCAAGCTTGGCATGTCCTCCCGGCCCCAGTTGACGGTCTCTCCGGTATCGGCACGCGTGGCACTGATGCAGACTTGTGCCGACGATTCCGTGAACGTTTTCCAGTCAAACGGGAGATCTTTGTCGGCGGCTTTTTCGTAGATAAACTCTGCATTGAAATATCCCCGACCGCGCAAGAAATGACTCAACCCACCAAACGAGGGGTTATTCGCAAAATCCGTGAACGAACTGCGGGCGCGTTCTTTATCACCAGAAAGGAAATTCACGGTGTGTGAGGCACCAGCAGATACTCCACCGACCCAGCCAAATTGCACGTGCTTTTCCAGCAGGTGCACAATGCTGGCGGCGGTATAGGAATTACGCATTCCCCCGCCTTCAATCACTAAAGCTGTATCTCGTGCGTCGATCATCTTTGCCCATAATAGTCGCGAGCTCGTGAAATTGTGACTAAAAGTGATTCACCGTTAACCGGTTAGAATGACCGCATGGGACTATTCGACCTGCTACGCGGTTCTGCTAAGCCCGCTCTCACCCAACTTCCGGATACTGCACGCCACGTAGGCGTCGACAAGCTGGCAGTGCACACGGCAGAAGAAATGGTGATCATCACAGGATCGGTGCAGGTAGCAAGCATTATTCTGGACGCCGCCGACAATAATCACGCCGCGGTGGTTACAGGACCCAACGCGCAGATTGTACTGGTGCCGACGAGAACTGATGATCTGCCGGTACACGATCCGAACAATGGTTGGCTGCTTCCGCTAAGCCCCGCACTCCGTTCTGCAATCACCCAGCGCTTGGCACCCAAGCCATGTGAACTGGAACTGACCGAACGCGTCGGCATAATTATTGAATAATAAACGAACATATACGAGCGCTTAGACCCCGAGTGCGCCGAGCACGATTAACAGCACGCCCACGCTGTAGCCTGCCACCTTGCTCAAGAGCTCAGTGTTGTGTGATGCCTTAGTAAACAGCCGCCCAATAGGTGAATTCGGAGCAATGCGAACCCAACCGACGAGCAAAGCGGCGATAATCGGCAGCGACAGTGCGATGCTGGCATATAACACCACGCCTGCCCCAAGAGTCGCTGGTGCAGGGTGCAAGGCGGCCAGCACGATTAGCCCTGCGAAAAACGGCGCGGAAGTAGCCGATTGCACTACGCCAAGACCAAAGCCAGTCCAAAATGTCATCGGGGACGGCCGCTGCAGCCCGCCGAGCAAACGCCCTACCACCGCCGACGGCTTTCCCTTCGAAATCCACGTACCCAGCAAGGTGATCACACCGACGGCCATCAATGTCAGGCCGAAGGCCGCAGAATCCAGGATTTTCTGCATCAATTCGCCGAAGCCAGAAAGTACGACGGTCACCAGCAAAGCCAGCGCAAAAACCCCAGACCAATTGCCCGCCACTAATAGCGGGGTAACCTTTTTATACATTCCAGCTGGCAGTAGCACGCCCAGGGCAACGATCACTGCGATGGACAAGACATTGATCGAGTCCATGAAGGCGTAGCTGACGGAGTAAAGCATGGTGGACACTTTACCGTGCGCGGCTGGCAGCTCACCGATAGATCCAGCCTGATAGATCCAGCCCCGGGTGAGACAGCCGATCAGGGACTGGCTTGTAAACTCAATGCTATGCTTTCTGCCCCGCGCACCGTCACCGATATCGCGACCGATGGCTTCCTGGCGCAAGCCGATTGTCTGGCGCTATTCCATGCTCGTTTTGGCGAGATCAGCCGTGTGCAGCTCACCTTGCACCAGGAACCCCACGGCACGGAAACCAAAAACCCGACCAACCAGAAAGCACTTGCCGACGGCTGGGACCGGGCAGTGACGGTATCGTTTGCAAGCAGCAACATACAGCAGCAAGTGGAGCTAGCAGGTACTTGGGTCGCGACCATCGCCGATGATGCTTGGTATTGGCAGACTGCTGCCGTCGTTGATTTTCCAGGGATCGCAGAATTGGATCCGCAGAATCCACAGGTCGCAAGCGATGAGCTCCTAGCTGCGGGGCGCACGCTATTTCGTAATATTCCAGCGGTATTGGTTCCCCTTACTGCATCTTCACGTAAGGACGAGACCCAGTGCTGTGCTGTCGTGATGATTAGAGATTTTGCCGAGGAAGGTCCAGTTCCACTAGCACTGACGCATGGTTTAGCGAAGTTGCCCAACAACTACGACGTTATGCGTGCACTGAAAGGCTTTGCAGTGGTACGCGGTCTTGATTTTTATACCGATTCGCCGACTGTCACCATCGGTTCCGGTGACAACCAGATAACCATTACCGTGCGAAACGGTGTTGCTGTCGATGTGGCCTCGAAGATTACGAAGACCTCGAAGATTACGAAGCAGCTTGATTCGGACGAGACAAGCATGCCGCCGGAGCCGACCATTGACAAACTTATCCACGACGGACGCCAGTTTATCCGCCAGCATTCCGACGACGAACGAAGCACCAACGCGGCCGTTGACTGCTGGGCTCTTGCCACTGTGAGTGGTGATACGTGGACGTGGGCATGGGCCGATCCCATGCTCGCGAACACGCCTGGTGCACAAGAAAGCCGAAAGCTCTTAGACTTCGGGATCCAGAATGGAGTCATAGATTTTGTCCGACCACATATTGATATTCGACGGATGCGTAGCTGCTTAGCGTTTGAAACCGAAGTCTCCTATACCAATCTCGCCGACACTTGCAGCGAGCGAAGCACAGAACATGCCCAGGCTATCGCCGCTCTTGTCACAGCATGCGCACCTATCACAGAGTGTTTTGGCCATAAGATAGACCAACTCGATAAGAAAACCACGGGTGTTTTGGTCTTTTCTTCCTAGACTCATGACGCAAGCCCGGAAGCTAACTCTCACACTTGCTAGCTTCCGGGCTTGTATCCGGGTTGCGGGTGGGTGAGCTCAGTGGTGCCGCTAAGCGCAGCACCAACCGGCCACCGCATGCTAGAAAAATCTAGCTCTCTTTCGCTTCTACTGGCGTTTCACTCACGACGATGCCATCCGCATCGGCATAAACATACTGTCCAGGGACAAATTCAATGCCACCAAATTGCACGGTGATATCGACTTTGCCAACCTTATCTTTCGCGGATTTGCGCGGGTTGGTCCCCAAAGCCTTGACACCAATATTCATAGTGCCGATTTCTTGGGAATCCCGGATGGCTCCATTAACGATGATCCCAGCCCAGCCGTTATCCACGCCTGCGCCAGCGATCATGTCGCCGACCATAGCGGTATGCAGATTTTCTTGGGCATCGATGACCAAGACTCCGCCTTCGTTCGGTTGGTTCAAGATTTCTTTCACCAAGGCATTATGTTGAATTGCCTGGATGGTGGAAATCTTGCCGCAAAAGTCGGTTTTTCCTCCGTAGTTGGTGAACTGCTTGTCGCAGCTGCGTAGCTGTTCACCGTGGATATCTCCGATATCGGCGGTGGGAACGAATTGGATCGCCATGATTAGAACTGGCCTTCCTCAGTGGAACCCTTCAATGCGGTGGTCGACGACGTTGGGTCGACGGTGGTGGCGATGTTGTCGAAGTAACCGGCACCGACCTCACGCTGGTGCTTGACGGCGGTGAAGCCGCGCTCTTTTGCTGCAGCGAATTCCTTATTCTGCAGCTCGACGAACGAGGTCATGCCGTTGCGTGCGTAACCGTGTGCCAGGTCGAACATGCCATAGTTCAGGGAGTGGAAACCTGCCAGGGTAATGAACTGGAAGGTAAAGCCCATGGCACCCAGTTCTTTCTGGAACTTCGCGATGGTCTCGTCGTCCAGGTGCTTGGACCAGTTAAACGATGGCGAGCAGTTATAAGCCAGTTTCTGGTCTGGGAATTCAGCCTTGACGGCCTCGGCAAACTGCTTCGCGGCTTCCAGGTCTGGGACACCGGTTTCCATCCAGATCAGGTCGGAGTACGGCGCATAGGACTTTGCACGTGCGATACAAGGCTCGATACCTGGGCGTACGTGGTAGTAGCCTTCTGCCGTACGGTCACCTTCGATGAATGGCTTGTCGCGCTCGTCAACGTCCGAGGTGATCAGGGTTGCAGCTTCTGCGTCGGTACGTGCAATAACGACGGTTGGAACACCAGCAACGTCGGCAGCCAGACGTGCAGACGACAGGGTGCGGATGTGCTGCTGGGTAGGGATCAAAACCTTACCGCCCAGGTGGCCACATTTCTTTTCGGAAGCCAGCTGGTCTTCCCAGTGAGTACCTGCAGCACCGGCGTTGATCATGGCCTTCTGCAGCTCGTATACGTTCAGTGCACCACCGAATCCGGCTTCACCATCGGCAACGATAGGAACCAACCAGTTGTCGATGGAGTCATCGCCTTCGACACGAGCGATCTCGTCGGCACGCAGCAGTGCGTTGTTGATGCGGCGAACCACCTGCGGAACGGAGTTCGCTGGGTACAGCGACTGATCTGGGTAGGTGTGGCCAGCCAAGTTGGCATCACCAGCAACCTGCCAGCCGGACAGGTACACGGCCTTCAGACCACCGCGGACCTGCTGTACAGCCTGGTTACCGGTCAGGGCACCTAAGGCGTTGATGTAATGTCCATCGCCCTTCGAGACCTCGTCCCACAGGATCTCAGAGCCGCGGCGTGCCAGGGTGTGCTCTTCGACGACATTGCCTTGCAGCTCGGCTACCTTTTCTGCCGTGTAATCACGGGTGACGTTGGCCCAGCGAGGGTTTTCATCCCAATCTTTTTGGATTTCTGCGGCGGTACGTGCTTGACCGGTAGTAGTCATCGCAACTCCCTTTCTCGTTGGCTTATGAGGTGATTCACATCATGAGTCATGAATCCGATCACGTCAAGAATTGCATGTGGCCTACAGCCGACGGGGGTAGTGTCAGAATTCACATAAGTTTTCGAGATGAAAATACCCACTGAACAGCACCCGCAGAACAAAAACCCCTATGCGGTGCACGAATACCACAGTCAAACAGTACGGACATACTGTTAAAACAGTACGATCGGACTGTTTTCTTAAGTTATTTTCGATAGTCGAACAGGGGTGAATTTACGCATTTCCGGAACCGCACTACACACAGTGAGGCAATTCACTTATTGTGGTCTCATGCCCCGGGGCACAGTGAACGCCCATCGTGAGTGTCCACTCACACAGATCACGTACTCCCCTGAGGGTCTGACCGCGAGGATTAGAAGGAGTTTTATGACTAACGAAGACACCACCCCACGCACAGAGGTTGCAGGCCTCAACGTCGACAACGCCCTCTACGAATTCGTCAACGGCACCGTGCTGCCACGTATCGGCATCGACGCCGACAAATTCTGGAATGGTTTTGCAGACATCATCCGTACCCACACCCCGCGCAACAAGGAACTGCTGGCCCGCCGCGACGAGCTGCAAAAGACTCTCGACGAGCACTTCCGTACCAACCCAGGCCAGCCAGATCCTGCAGAACACGAGAAGTATCTGCGCGAGATCGGTTACCTGGAAGACAAGCCAGCACTGGCTGATGTCACTACCGCCAACCTGGACTCCGAAATCGCCGAAGTCGCTGGCCCACAGCTCGTCGTTCCAGTTCTCAACGCACGATTTGCACTGAACGCAGCTAATGCGCGTTGGGGCTCGCTGTACGACGCCTTGTACGGCACAGACGCTATCTCGGAAGAAGGCGGAGCAGAGCCAGGTGATTCCTATAACCCTGTCCGCGGTGACAAGGTCATCGCCTGGGCTCGCAACTTCCTGGACGAGGTCGCTCCCCTGGAACAAGGTTCGCATGCCGATGCCGAATCTTATGCCATCGACGGCGACAAGCTGGCAGTCACCGTGAATGGCTCCACCACCGGCCTAGCCAATGCCGAACAGCTCGTCGGTTTCAATGGCGAGAAATCCGCACCATCCGAGGTGGTGCTGCGCAACAACGGCCTGCACATCCTGATCCAGATCACCCCAGAACATCCCGTCGGCAAGACCGATAAGGCTGGGGTGTCAGACGTCATTCTAGAATCAGCCACCTCCACCATCGTGGACTTCGAAGACTCCGTTGCCGCCGTCGATGGTGAAGACAAGACCCTGGGCTACCACAACTGGTTCGGACTGAACACCGGTGAGCTGAAAGAAGAGCTGGAAAAGGGCGGCCAGACCATCACCCGTAAGCTCAACGACGACCGCACTTACACGGATCTTTCTGGCACCGAGCAGACCCTGCACGGTCGCGCCCTGCTGCTAGTGCGCAACGTCGGTCACCTGATGACCAACCCTGCGATCCTGGTCGACGGCGAGGAAATTTTCGAAGGCATCATGGACGCTGTTTTGACCAGCGCCTGCGCTATCCCAGGATTGCAATCGGATAACCCTCGGAAGAATTCCCGTGCGGGATCGATCTACATCGTGAAGCCAAAGCAGCACGGTTCTTCCGAGGTAGCGTTCACCAACGATTTGTTCGCTTCGGTGGAAAAGCTGCTGGGCCTGGAGAAAAACACCTTGAAGGTCGGCGTTATGGACGAAGAACGTCGTACCTCGGCCAACCTGGCTGCTGCGATCACCGCGGTCAGCGAGCGCGTTGCCTTCATCAACACTGGATTCCTGGATCGCACCGGTGATGAGATCCACACCTCCATGCAAGCTGGACCGATGGTGCGCAAGGCTGATATGCAGACCGCACCATGGAAGCAAGCTTACGAAGACATCAACGTCGACACCGGTATCACACTGGGGCTGCCTGGTAAGGCACAAATCGGTAAAGGCATGTGGGCCATGACCGAGTTGATGGCAGACATGCTGGACAAGAAGATCGGGCAGTTGAAAGAAGGCGCATCGACCGCCTGGGTGCCGTCCCCTACCGGCGCAACTTTGCACGCCACTCATTACCACCACGTCAACGTTCCGCAGATGCAGGAAGAGTTCCGCAAGGCCGGCGAGCGCGACAACTTCCACAACCTCTTGACCGTCCCGGTTGCTGAAAACCCAGACTGGTCCGATGAGGTGAAGAAGGAAGAAGTCGACAACAACTGTCAGTCCATCCTGGGCTACGTGGTCCGTTGGGTAGAACAAGGTGTCGGTTGTTCCAAGGTCCCAGATCTTTACGACGTATCCCTGATGGAAGACCGCGCTACCCTGCGTATTTCCTCACAGCTGCTGGCTAACTGGATTGAGCATGGCGTCGTCAGCAAAGACTTCGTCGAACAGGAGCTGCAGAAGATGGCGGAAGTCGTCGACAAGCAAAACGCTGGCGACGATGCCTACCGCAATATGGCTCCGAACTTCGACGAGTCGGTGGCGTTCCAGGCGGCTCGCGACCTGATTTTCAAGGGCACCGAGTCCCCGTCCGGATACACTGAGCCGATCCTGCATGCTCGTCGTCGTGAGTTCAAAGCGAAAAACGCTTAACAATTCACCGATTCGTCCTGGTGTGCTTAAGCACTGAAACAGCGCAGTGGTACACGTACACGAGTTCCACATGGCCTAGTCCCTGTAGCAAAATTCAGGGGCTAGGCCAAAATTATCGGCAGCGCCACCATCGACAGAATCAACACAATAAAAATTCCGGCGATCCACCAGGCAGTGCGGTGCGCGAAGTTCAGGGTGAAATTCATCCCTGACTCCAGCTCTACCCATAGCCTCGGGTTATCCGGGTTGTGATAAAACATTCCATACTTGAGCTTGTCTCGGGGATCGTCCGGTGGATAGCGCTTATCCAATTCCTGCATGATCTGCGCACTGCGCAGCACAATGCCGACGCCTACTGCGATAATCGCACCAATGAGCAACCACACGCTCAGTGCTCCGGTACCCAAGAAACCAAATTCAAACAATCCGGCGGTAATGCTAACCAACAGCACCACCACGAGCGCGAAACTAAACTTTCCCAACACGGGCTGCATTAACTGCGTGAGTAGGCGTTGTCGATTAATCGAACGTTCTGGTTTATCTTGCAAACCATTTTTGGTCTGGTTCGCAATTCCCACCACAATGCCGCAAGCTCCCGCGCACACTGCCGTAGTAATCGCTGGCCCAAGGCCAACGTGAGCTATCGCGGCGGGAAATGATTTGTTGGTAAAGCCATCTGCGTGCCCGGAAGCATTAAAATGCGTGGGCATCGGGTCCGGGATGGCATGCCAGTTGAGCCAAATAAACCCCAACGCGGCAAAAATGGCTGCTATACACGCTAGGTGCCAGCCGAACTGAAATTTCGGCTTCGGAAGAAGATCCTGTTTGTTACCGGAGGAGCTCACGGATCTCACCTTCCTGAACCTCAGAAATTGTATCCGGCTGGAACTGCGGTTCGTCGTCTTTATCGACCAGTACACAGCGCACACCTTCGTCGAAATCAGGGCGGCCGCGCAAGTATTCGCCAACCCGGTATTCGTTATCCAAGGCGTCGGCAAGCGAATCAACCTGGGCGTTTGCGCGGAAAATTTCCGCAGCTGCCACCAGCGAAGTCGGCGATGCATGTTTCAAGGTGTCATTCACGCCAGCGACGAATGCTTTATCCGCACACTGTTCCAAAGCTGTGACGACCCTAGCCCAGGAATCCTGCGCAAAAACTTCCTCGATGGCCTCAATCTGCGAGGCCAACGGCGCGGTATCCGGGTTCGTATTCGCATATTTTTCCACCGCAGCCGCGTATCCGGATTCGATAACTGCTTCACGGAAAGCATCGGCATCGTCGGAGGCAATCTGGTGGGTAGCATAGCCAGTCCACAGCAGATCTGCGGCCTTCATGCGGTAGGCGGTCGTCGCCAGGTACAGCGCCAAGGCCCGAGACGCCTTACCCCGCGAGCCGACCATGCGCTGGAAAAAATATGTCATGCCGACATCTGTAATAAACCCGATGAGCATCTCTGGCATGGAAACAAAAGTTTTCTCGGTCACCACACGGTGAGAGCCAAAAGCGCTAATACCGGTACCACCCCCCATGACCACCCCATCCATGAGTGCAATGAATGGCTTCGGGAACTTATCGATGGCGTCGTTAAGCGCATATTCTTTGCGGAAGAACTCGTCGACACCGGTCTTATTGCCCGCGAGACCTTGTTCACGTGCCGCGCGTACATCACCACCGGCACAAAAGCCTTTCGGGTTATTGGAATAGATCAGTACTTGCGTAACCGAATCATCTTTCGCCCATGCATCCAGCGCCCGGTGAATAATCTCCACCATCTCCAAGTTCAGGGAGTTCAGCGCCTTCGGGCGGTTGAGTTCAAGAATTCCCGTTCCATTGCAAACAGAAGTAATTACTTGGCGATCCTGTGTATCGGTCATAGCACCATCAGTCATAGCCCCATTGTGGCACAGTTAACGCAATAAAGTGAGGGCTGCAGCACTCCCGCTCCTCTACGGAGCCAGGATTAGTACTACAACCCTCGGGTACAGCACGTAGCGTGAAAGCTACACTACGACTGTTTCACCTGGAACTACTTGACCTGAAATTCAGCCATTTCGTCCCACTCGGTTTTACCCTCGATCAAAGTGTTGATGATCTTCGGGGTTTCAACCAGGTACTTTGGCATCTCTTCGGTTGCACGCTGGAAGTGCTCAGAGGTAACGTGTGCTTCCGCACCATCATCGGTGAAGCCTTCTACCAGCATGAAGTGGTTGGCATCCTGAGGGTCGCGGTACCAATCGAAGAACAGGTTCTTTTCTTCTGCCTGAGTAGCTTCCGTGAACCAGGAAACCTCTTCCAGGAAGTTTTCGGCGTACTCTGGCTTTACTTGGTAAGAAACGTTAATCAAGATCATGTTCTCGATTATACGCTTAATTTAGTTGATGCGTACACAACGCTAGCGTGTGGCTACGCACATTTAGTGCAAGAAAAATTCCGCCAAGTACACGTTGCCGTGCGCATCAACGCCCGAAACACCAAATCCCTTGCCATCAGCAGTGCGATTCGTAGGGCTTAGCAACCAGGCAATACGCTGCGCAGCCTCATGCGGAGCCAGCCGGTAGATATTGCCCGTCCCACGGTCATGAGCAGTATTACCACGACCAACATTGGCGTGGAATTCCACTTCCCCGCGCGCAGCCTGATTAGCCCAGTCCTGGGCAATGCGCTGGGCTTCTTCATTTCGGTGGTGCCCCATAGCCAACAAGTGCAACTTCGTAGCCTGTTCCAAACTCCAGGACGCTACGCCAGCGCTGGCAGCCGAGGACCCAGCCGTCAATACCTCTGGAGTCGGCCAGACCGGGTTTGGCTGTGCGGAAGAAGCCGGTTGTGCGGATGCAGCAGCAGGAATACCTGCGCTGATCACGGTGGTAGCTGCGAGCGCGGTGAAAAATTTACGGGAGAAAGCCATACCTATATGGTGACATAAGCAGCCACCTAACCGGCGGCTTTCACCCAGCGTGTTTGATAAATGCGCCGACGCCCAGAGCTAGCCCTGCCGCACACCTACATTATTTCGGCTCCAGTTGATCAGCTAGCTCCATCCATTCGGCTTCTAATTCTTCTCGACGCCCAACAACCTCTGCCTTTTGTTCGTTAAGCTCCGTCAGTCGTTGCGTATCAACCTTTTCCGCTGCTACAGCCATTTTCTCGTCAATCTGGGCTTCTGTTTTCTCCAGCTTGTCCATCTTGCGTTCCAGCGCTCGCAGTGCTTTGGTGATCTCGCGTTCTTGCTGCGCAGAAATGCCTGTACCGCCACTATTTTCTGTCTCTGAAAAATCAGTAGCCTTACTAGAACCTAGATCCAAGGTTACATTCGAAGCAGCATCCTGGGCAGATTGACGTACCTGCAAATACTGTTCAATTCCGCCCGGCAGATGCTGCAAATTACCGTCACCAAACAAGGCATAGGCGGCATCAGTAATGCGCTCAATAAGATAGCGGTCGTGCGACACCACGACCAGGGTGCCCGGCCACTCATCCAACAGGGATTCGAGCTCCTGCAGGGTATCAATATCAAGGTCGTTGGTGGGCTCATCAAGCAGCAAGACGTTGGGCTCGCTCATTAATACCCGAGTAAGTTGCAGACGACGGCGCTCACCACCAGATAAATCACCAACCGGGGTACGTTGCCGCTTCGGGCTAAACCCCAGGCGTTCGGCCAGTTGCGATGCCGATAACTCTTTTTTGCCCATGTGTACATAGGTTGCTACATCTTCAACAGCATCCAACAGGCGACGTTGCGGGTCCAAATCATCAAGTTCCTGACGCAACCAACCCAGACGCACGGTCTGGCCTTCGATGCGCTTCCCCGCGCTAAGTTCATGCTCGCCAGCTAATGCTCGCAACAGGGTAGTTTTGCCGGATCCGTTCACCCCGACCAAGCCCACGCGCTCCCCCGGGGCTAAGCGCCAGGTCAGATCGTCGACAAGCACATGCCCATCCGGGGTTTCCAAGCGCGCATTCTCCAGCTCGATAACCTTGCGGCCCAGTCGCTGTTTAGAAAACGACATCAGCTCGACACTATTGCGCACCGGTGGGACATCTTTAATGAGTGCTTCTGCAGCGGCAATGCGGTATTTCGGTTTCGACGTCCGTGCCGGCGCACCCCGACGTAACCATGCCAATTCTTTACGTGCTAAATTCTGTCGCCGCTGTTCGGCAGCTTCGGCCTGCCGCTGACGCTCCGCGCGAGCAAAAATCCAATCGTTGTAGCCGCCGTCGTACACGTCGACTTTTCCATCGTGAACTTCCCAGGTCAGCTGTGCTACAGTATCCAAAAACCAGCGATCGTGGGTCACCACCAATACGGCTACTTTCCGATGCAATAGGTGATCCGCCAGCCATTGCACACCTTCAACATCTAAGTGGTTGGTTGGCTCATCGAGCACCACCAAATCCAAATCGCGCACGAGAGCCGCCGCCAAATTCACCCGGCGTTTTTCCCCGCCGGATAGTTGTCCAACCTTGGTTTCTAACCCGAGCTGGGCTACTCCTAGCCCGCCCAAAACATCGCGGACTTTTGCATTCGCCGCCCATTCGTACGTATCTAGCCCCAACGGCTCGACCACCGTGTGCCCAATCGTTGCTTCCGGGTCTAACTCTGCACGTTGGGTAACCACTGCCATCCGGAGATCCGAATTTCGCGAGACTCGGCCACCATCGGGTTCTATTAAACCTGTGAGTACTTCCAGCAGCGTGGTTTTGCCGCCGCCATTCACTCCGACGACACCGATGCGCTGCCCCGATTGCACACCCAACGACACACCGTCGAGAAGGGTTTTCAGACCAAACGATTGCGAGATATTCTCTGCATTTAACAGGTTCACCATAATGATTCCATCTTAAAGTAGAACCGCACGATTCACTCAGCGCACTATCTAGCCCGCAAGGCGGGCCACAATCGTCCACAGCCAGCTGCCAAGAAGCTTTTTGCAGGGCGAATTCATTTTCATTACTGTGATTTGTATGAAACGCCGCATATTTTCCACAGTCACTATGGCCGTAGCAACCTCATTTGCGTTGGCCGCATGCTCAAGCCCAAATGAGGACACCACCAGCGCTGAAGCCACCACCGCCACCTCAGAAGCTCATGACCACAATCATGATCACGAGGGCCACGACCATGATGCTCCTGGCGCTGATGATGCTGACCTGACCGAAGTCTCTTCCCTACCACAACGCGTCGTACTCTCCCATGACAAGGGCTTGACGACGATCGACCCAGCCACCGGCGAAATCGTGGATGAAGAAAAAATCTCCGGTTTCCACCGCCTGAACCCGGCTGGCAACACTCGACACCTCTATGTCTCCGGCAAAGATGGCTTTACGATCTTCGACACCGGCGCTGTGACTCAGCCTCACGGCGACCACAACCATTACTACGAAAAATCCCCTGAGCTGACTGACAACATTTTGCCGGCCGACAAGCCGGGCCATGTGGTTCAGCACGACGGCAAGACTGCGCTTTTCGACGACGGAAGCGGCGAAATCACGATCTTCGATAACGACGAACTCGAAGACGGCACCGACACCATGCGTCCGGCGCATATCGTAACCGCAGAATCCGGGGATCCACACCACGGTGTGGCGGTCCCATTCAAAGACGGTAGCTACCTAACCACGGTAGGCACCGAGGACGAGCGCCACCGCATCGAATATCGCAGCTTGGACAACGAAGTTCTGGCATCCACCGACGACTGCCCAGGTATTCACGGCGAAGCAGTCGCAAAGGGTGGCAACGTCGCCTTTGGCTGCACCAATGGACCTATTGTCTTCGATGTAGAAGCCCAAGAATTCCACAAGGTAGACGCCAATGACATCGCGAAAGACGGCTATCAGCGTTCCGGTAATCTGGCGGGCAGCGAAGACTCCCCGATTGTCCTCGGCGACAACAAAACTGACGAAGACGCTGACCTTGAGCGCCCAACCTCCGTGGTATTGATCGACACCACCGACTACTCCATGAAGACCGTAGAACTCGAGGATTCATACTGGTTCCGTTCTCTGGGCCGCACCGCTGACGGCGATGGCGTGGTCTTGACCTACGACGGCTACTTGAACATCATCGATGTTGAATCCGGCAAAGTCACCGACCGGATCGAAGTTATCAAGCCATGGAAAGAAAAAGATGAGTGGCAACAGCCCGGCCCAATCCTGAAGGTCGATGGCGATATCGCTTACGTCACCGACGCAGAAAACAAAGAGTTTCTGATGGTGGATCTGCAGGAAGGCGAAGTGCTCACCCGTACCGAGTTGGACTTTGCGCCAGTGGAAATGGGAATTGCCCGCTAACTTAACATTCTATTAGCTCAGCACCCCCAGCCGGACTCATGGCAGTAATGCCCCGGGTACCGGCTATTTTCTTTTCCACTTCTGTTGCAACATAGTGTGCAGTCTGCTCATCGGCACACAAAAATGCACAGGTGGGCCCAGAACCGGACACTATCCCTGCGAGTGCCCCAGCGTGGCTTCCCGCATCGAGGATGCGGGATAAATCCGGACGCAGCCGCAATGCAGCCGCCTGCAAGTCATTCCGTAATAAGCCAGCGAGTTGTTGCACATCCCCGGATTGGGCGGCAGCCGTTAATGCTGTGGTCTCACTTAGGCTCGGATCGTGCGGAACCGCCGGTGTTCCTTTCTTCTCACCGCCGCCAGCATCTGGCTGCGGGCTGCCCTGATACAACTGATCGAATTCTGCAAATACCTGTGGCGTCGACAAGCCTCGCTCATTGGCCACCAATGCCCAGTGATACGTACCAGTTGTGGGCACAGCATGCAGCTTTTCTCCCCGGCCTTGCCCCAGTGCGGTGTAGCCGTGCAAGCAAAATGGGACGTCAGACCCTAGCTGCGCAGCAATATTATGCAATACGGACTCATCCAGCAGCTCGATATTTGCTTGCTCCGCAAACAAGGAGTTAGCAGCACGCAACGCGGCTGCAGCATCAGCGGAACCACCCGCCATGCCTCCAGCGACCGGAATGTTCTTTTCAATTAGCACCGTCACCGGTGGAAGCTCCAGCTTTCCAGCGTGTTCTGCTTGCAAAGCAACAGCAACGGCGTCAACAGCTTGCCAGGCGAGATTCGTAGCATCGCTGGGGACCGAATTACTATCTTGTCCAGTCACAGTCAATGCGCGCACCGGTCCGTGCCCGGAAGATTCGTCCTGCTCAATCTGATCATTAGCCAGGCTAACCCGCACGGTATCGGCGAGATCCAGTGATTGAAAAATAGTCACCAGATCATGGAAGCCATCGGCGCGGGCAGGGCCGACCGCCAAATGCAAATTCACCTTGGCAAACGCCTTTGCTGCGTACGAACTACGAGGGGACGAGCGAAATAAATAATCGTCTGTCATGAGAATCTATCTTGTTTTTATTCGGCTAAACCGAGCCGGACGAAATCAGCCACGCTTAGTTTCTCACCCCGTAAACCAGGATCAATGCCTGCTGCTCTTAGCGCCTGTTCAGCCTCAACCGCCGAACCGTAATATTTAGACAAAGCAGCACGTAAAGTCTTGCGGCGTTGTGCAAAAGCTGCATCCACGAGTGGGAAAACAGCCTCTCGAGTGTCTTGCGTTATTGGCCATGGGCAAGCATCTTCCGAGAAACGCTCGATCCGTACCAAACCTGATTTGATTGTTGGGGCTGGCCAAAAAACATGTTCAGCGATAGTTCCGGCCCGAGTCACAGTGCCATAGAAACCAGCTTTGACGCTGGGAACACCATAAATTTTGTTTCCGGGTTGTGCAGCCAGCCGATCCGCAACTTCTGCTTGCACCATCACCAAGACGCGGTTAATGCTGGGAAATTGCGCCAATAAGTGCAACAGCACTGGTACCGCGACGTTATACGGCAAATTAGCAACCAAAGCTGTGGGAGACGGGATCGATTCAGGGGATGCGGAGTTTACTTGATCTGGACGTATGCGCAGCGCATCAGCTGTAATTAAAGAAAAGTTTTGCTTACGATGGCCAGCGCGAGCAGCCACCGTTTCCGGCAATTTCGCAGCTAGCTTTTCGTCAATCTCAATGGCTGTGACATGCCGTCCCGCTTCCAACAAACCTAGCGTCAACGACCCCAAGCCAGGGCCAACTTCCAGCACGTGATCGTCTGCACGCACCCCGGCAGTATCAACGATGCGACGCACTGTATTGGCGTCATGGACAAAATTCTGCCCCAGCTTTTTCGTCGGGGTGATGCCAATATCCTCAGCAAGAGTCCGGATTTCTACCGGACCCAAAAGATCTACCGTGCGCGAGGTTTCAGCACCAACCAAATCGTGTTCCATGCAGGTAGTTTAGCAGTTATTAGCGCAAGCCCATCTTGGCAGTACATGCAGGCCATGCACCCCAGCCTTGGGCTGCCTGAGTCTTTTTCGCAATCTCAATCTGCTGCTCGCGCGTAGCAAGATCGGCGGTTGGTGCATATGCCGTTCCGCCATAAGCAGCCCAGGTACCAGCGTTGAACTGCAAGCCACCGTGGTAGCCGTTACCAGTATTAATGGACCAGTTACCGTTGGATTCACATGCAGCAAGTTCATCCCACACCGAACCGCCTGCCACGGCAGGTGCAGCAGGCGCAGAAGCCGCAGGTGATGCTGGCTTTGTGCCACGAGCAATTACTCGCTTTTGCGCAGGCGCGACCTCACGCTCATCAACGCGTTCGACAGACTCTTCATGCCCGTTGACGAATTTCTTCCGCAGGTTAACTTCCCGGTTACCCATTGTCCCGGCTTCAATCACGTGCTCATCATCTTCCGGCAAGTTTGCATCGTCGCGATAGATAACCTCAGGTTCAATCGGCTCATTGATGAGTTCATCTTCGAAGTGAACGCGATCAATGGCAATATCCATGCCCGTAGTTAACGCAGTATCTTCCGGCAGGTGCAGTCGATCAAACTCACCTAGGTGAATATCGCGAATATCCAGCAATTCACCCACGGTACGCACTGCTTGCTGGGTGTAGACGGTTTTCCCGCCATCGGTGATCGAGATAATTTTCGGCTCCACAGCCTCCAACTTCATTCCAGTGGTGAGTTCGTCATCACCAGAGACTTCTTTACCATTAGCCAACAATTTGGCATTCCGATGTAAACCATCAATTTCGCTACGCAGCTCACCGATGGTGCTAGCGGTAGTAGTCAGTTCTTTATTTGCCCCGTCGATGGTGACAGCCACTGGCTTTGTGGTGCGCACCGTGATGGTGTCGCCTTCATGCACGCCCTCCGAAAGCGCCGGGGAAATTACATCATGCGCACTCAGCTCCACGTTAGCGTCGGCAAGCGCAGCTTCTACATCACCGGCAAATGTGGAAAGTTCGATTTTTTCCCCATTGGCATCAACCACAATATCTTTTTGCGCATCCAGTCCAACGACACCACCGACCAGCAGAGCACCAACGACACCCCCAGTAGCAACGCGTAAAGGGGTAGATGCATTGGAGTTAATCCGCTGGATCTGCTTTTTGGTCGACATGAACTTCCTTAAGACTCTCGAACTGCGTACTGAACAGGAGCAACCACTGCACCTACTGCACATTGAATGCCAGCAACCCACAATGAGGCCAACTCATTCTGCAACGATGATAACAATACGGTAACGCGACGACGCGTGGCGAAACGCGCTCAAAACCCAGCTGTCACAAAATTCACAAATCACACAACTTTCTCCAAGGCCACTACCAACCCAGTCAACCTGGAAGAACAGAAACTATGCAATTTGTCACACCTGTACCGTATGAGCGACGTGACGTTAGTGGCTTTCATCCAGCCCGTATACGCGATGATAGGTAGCACGCACCTCGGCAGCGAGTTCTTCAGCACTTTGACCACGCTGCTGTGCCACGCACAGTGCAGTATGCCCAACCAACGACGGCTCGTTTGGCGCTCCACGAAACGGCTCCGGGGTCATAAATGGAGCATCCGTTTCAATCAACAACTGCCCCCGCGGCACCAAGGAAGCTGCACGCCGCAGCTCATCGTTTCGTTTAAATGTCACGTTTCCAGCAAAGCTCAATATCCAGCCACGCTCAATAGCTTCGCGCGCCATCGATACTGGTGAAGAAAAACAGTGCAGCATAACCTGTGGCGGCGCAGGCTCATCATCAAGAATTCGCAGTAAATCGGCATCTGCTTCCCGATTATGAATCATCAACGTCTTGCCTACTGCGCGCGCGAGCTGTGTATGCCAACGTAAGGATGCTTCTTGTTGTTCCAGAGTGGCAGTCGACTCTGGAGCGTGCTTGATCCAATAAGAATCGAGGCCGGTCTCACCAATAGCAACACAGTTTTCATCACGCGCCATCTCGGAGAGTCGAGTTTTGGCTTCGTCGTTCAGCTGCTCTGCCTTAGTCGGATGAATCGCACACGCAGCGTGTAGATTGGGGTGTTGCCTTGCTGCGCGCAATGCTTGCTCGGCTTCAGCTAAATCATCCCCCACGGTGCAGATTTCACCGACGCCGCCGGCAATAGCGCGCTCAAGAAACTCCTCAAGACTACTTCCACGGCAGGACGTAAGGTGCGTGTGCGCATCAACTATTCCGGTAATTTCCGGGGCAGGAAATGGCTGTGGGCGTGATTTCTTCTTCGACATAACGCCCCAGTTTAATAGGCACCGTTGTAGTAAGCACCTGCTAATTCGCAAGCCCGTCACGTACTAACGCGCGAGCTCGTCGTCGATAAGCACTTTCTTACCCGCGCGATACCCCAGCGCAGACATCCCCACACCGGTCAATGCCATCACCGCCAAGATCAACACCCAGTCTCCGGTGGCCTGGTACGCAAAACCGATCAACAGCGGAAGGACTCCTGCAAGCAAATAACCATACGGCTGCACGAAACCAGACAAACGCGCGGTCACCTCCGGGGTACGCGTCCGTGCCGCAAGCAGCGCAAGAATCGTCGGGAAGCACATACCACCCAGGCCCAGCACGATTGCCCACGCCTCCGGCGCCGCGGCACCAGCAAACATGACCCCGAGGTAACCAACGGTCGTCAGTACGCCAAAAACCACAATTACCGGGCGCAGATCACGAATGCGGGCCACCAAAAACGGCATGCTCACACCACCGATGACGTTGACGGTTCCCAACACGGCAAGCCCTACGGCTGCCCTGCCCGGAGAGACACCTTGGTCGATATACATCTGCGGCAGCCACCCCATTTGCACATAGGCGTTTGAGGATTGCAGGCCAAACAGCACCATCATCGCCACCGCTGTGGGAGAACGCCATAACGACGTCGACGCGATCTTATTCGCAACAACTGCTGGGGCCGAATCAGCTGCTGTACCCGTCGTACCTGGTGTAGTCGCACGTTCCGTGCCGGAGTTTGTGGGTTTTGCGACCGGTGGCTTGCGAGGTTTATCCACGCCAACCCGGGTTAATACCAGAATCCAGACCACAAGCTGTGTTGCCGCGAGCAACGCCCAGATTCCCAGTGCTGGGCGCCAAGCATCCTCGCCGGAAAACCACAAGGCACTCAGTGGTGCAACCGCCCCCGAAAGACCTAAGAAACCGGAATAACACGACATCAACAACACAGAGCAACGCGGCGCGTGCTGTTTAATCCAGGCCGGTAACAACACATTCAACAGCGCGATCCCGCCAACAACCAACGCGGTGAGCACAATGAACGTGACCATACCGCCCGGTACATAGGCACCGATCAATGGCCGGAAAGCAAGGCCCACGAGCATGGCCACCATTCCGGCAAAAAGCGTGAAGCTTAACCCGAAGCGTCGGGCAATAGGCACAGCTGCCAACCCCATGATGGCGAAAGCAAAACCCGGCATGGCGGTGAGCGCACCAGCCACGGAAGCCGAGGCCTGAAAACTGGCCATTACCTGTTCCAACACTGCGCCCAGTGAAGAAATACCGGCGCGCAGGTTCGCCGCAGCGGAGATTACTGCGACAAGAGCAAGTGGGACTGCAATTGCCCCACCAGTAACTAGTTTCGTGTGCTTCGACTGCTTATCACTCGTCGGACTCACCTTCCAACACAATGCTCGAGAGAAAAAACGTGCGGTGCACGAATCTTGCCGTGCACAGCACACTTCGGATTAGTCTTCCGAATCCGTCACCGGTGCCCATTCTGGGCCAGTTTCAGCTAGCTCCGGGTCCAGCTTGGTAATCAATGGCTTCGGTTTCGCCAGTGTAGTACCCGGGGTGATATCCAGACGTTCCCAGGTTGCTGCCTGTGCTGCATAATCACCTGTGATCGCGGGGTACTTCTGACCTTTCTGTGGCGTTCCGACGCCAACCAATTCGACGTCATAATCATCAACAACTTCGACAATTTCTGGCTGTGCAGCCCACAGATCCTCGCGGCCCAAGGTTTCGTGCACACGCTGTGCCAAGTGTGGCAGATACGGAGTCAACAACACGTTACAATCCGAGACGACCTGCAAGGCAGTCCATAGAACTGTCGCCAAGCGCTCACGCTGGGAATCATCCTTCGCCAGCTTCCAAGGCTCATTTTCGGCGATGTACGCATTGGCTTCACCTACTACATGCATAGCATGCGTGATACCGGCTTTAAATTTGGACTTCTCCAGCGCCTCGCCGACAACGTCGAACGCGTTGCGCGCCAACTCGAGGATGCGGCAGTCGCTATCGGCTAATTCACCAGGCTTTGGCACCTCACCGAAGTTTTTGTGCGCCATAGAGACAGTGCGATTGACCAAGTTACCCCAGCCATTCGCCAATTCGTTGTTAATGCGCCGAACGAACTCGTCCCAGGTGAAATCAGCGTCGTTGTTTTCTGGCCCCGCTACCGCGATGAAATACCGCAGTGGATCTGGACCAAATTCTTCCAAGAAGTCTTTGACGTAAATGACCAAGCCCTTAGACGAGGAGAACTTGGACCCAGACATGGTCAAAAACTCGGAGGACACAATTTCCGTCGGCAGATTGATTTCACCATAGCGGTGCTGTTCTCCGCCCTTCGCACCTTTGCCGGCGTAGCCAAGCAATTGCGCAGGCCAAATCTGAGAGTGGAAGGTGATGTTGTCTTTGCCCTGAAAATAATAGGACTTCGTTTCTGGATCCAGCCAGAATCGCTTCCATGCATCCGGGTCACCAGTGCGCTGGGCCCACTCAAGCGAAGCAGACAAGTAGCCGATCACCGCATCAAACCACACGTAGAGCTTCTTCGCGTTGTTGTTTTCCCAGCCCTCAATCGGTACTGGCACACCCCAGTCAATATCGCGGGTCATTGCACGTGGGCGCATATCTGCCAGTAAGTTCTGCGAGAATTTTAGAACGTTCGGACGCCAGCCTTGCCGTCCCGACAGCCACTCGCGCAAAGCGTCGGCAAGCGCAGGAAGGTCCAACAAAAAGTGCTCGGTCTCACGGAAAACCGGGGTTTCGCCGTTGATCTTAGAAACAGGATCAATCAAATCAGCGGGATCGAGTTGGTTACCGCAGTTATCACACTGATCGCCGCGAGCACCATCGGCGTTGCAAATCGGACAGGTTCCTTCAATATAGCGGTCCGGCAAAGTACGTCCCGTCGACGGCGAAACCGCCCCCATGGTGGTTTCCTTCACCATGTAGCCATTGTTATATAAGCCTTTAAATAGTTCCTGCACCGTCGCATAGTGAGTACGGGTAACTGTACGGGTAAACCAGTCATAGGACAGGCCCAGACCACGCAAGTCTTCGACAATCTGCCGGTTATAACGGTCAGCCAACTCACGCACAGAGACGCCTTCTTTGTCAGCTTGCACCAACAGCGGAGTGCCGTGTTCATCAGTGCCTGAGACCATCAGGACATTGTTGCCACGCATTCGCTGAAAGCGCGCGAATACATCGGAAGGTACGCCAAATCCTGCGACGTGTCCGATATGACGGGGGCCGTTGGCATACGGCCAGGCAACATTCACAAGCACATTTTCAGACATACCCTCAAGCATAATTGAACCCCGGCACCATGTGGTTACCGGGGTTCATAGAACTCACAGGATGCGCAGCTGATTCACATCCATACAGCGAGCAACACCACGACTGGTGCTGCGACCGCTAGTGCTGTTGGTTATTTCTTACGCATTGATTCTGGCTTCAAATTCTCCAGGCGTTCAGAACGACGTTTCTTCAGCTCTTCCTTGTGGTGTGCTTCACGAGTCAAACGACGTTCACGAGCCAACTTGCGCGCGAAGGCCTGCTGCTCCTTTTGTTCGACGTAAATTACGTCATTACGTAGGTCCTTCACCAAGCTGAACATCAAGCCAATGATGATCAGAAGGAACGGCGAAGCGGCCACGATGGTTACTGACTGCAGCGAGTCCAAAGCATCCTCGCCACCACCAATGAGCATGGTCAAACCAACCGCAGCGGTCAAAACACCCCAAGTCGCCGACAACCACGGGGTAGCTACCATGCGTCCGCGTTGCGACATCGAGCCCATCACGGTTGACGCGGAGTCTGCCGAGGTAATGAAGAACGTCGCCAGCAAAACCATAGCGACAATCGAGGCAATTGAACCCAACGGCAGATGATCAAACATGTTAAAGAGCATGTTTTCCGTCGTGCCATCGCCATAAACCACACCCTCATTGTTGCGTTCCATATCGATGGCGGTGCCGCCGAAAATCGCAAACCAAATAGTGGAAACACCAGATGGAATCAGCAACACGCCGACGCAGAATTCACGTACGGAGCGACCACGGGAAATACGAGCCAGGAACATACCAACGAACGGCGACCAGGACACCCACCATGCCCAGTAGAAAATCGTCCATGCAGAACTAAAGTCAGCGGCCGCTTCACCGTTTTCTGCGGTGCGTCCGGCCATCATCAGGAAGTTTTGCAGGTAGGAACCCAACGACCCTGGAATCAAGTTCAACTGCACAACGGTTGGCCCAACGATAAAAACAAAAATTGCCAGAATTGCTGCCATGACCAAATTGGCGTTCGACAGGTACTGAATGCCCTTGCCGACGCCTGACAGCGCCGACAGAATAAAGGCCAATGTCAACACCAAAACAATGCCGATTACCACAGACATCGATGGATCATCGATAATCCCGGAAGCAGCCAAACCTGCTTGGATCTGCAGCGCACCAAGCCCCAACGAACAAGCGGTACCGAAAACCGTCGCAAAAATCGACAAAATATCAATAACACGACCGACGCCGCCCGCAGCGGCTTTTTCACCAATCAACGGCACGAATGCGGAAGATAGCAGCTGCTTGCGCCCTACACGGAAGGTCGAGTAAGCAATCGCCAGCCCTACGATCGAGTAAATTGCCCACGGATGTAGCGTCCAGTGGAACATTGCCTGCGACATGGCACCGCCAACCGGGTCATTGTCGATGCCCGGCACGCCATCGTTGTAGAAGAAAGTCGGTTCCGCAGCACCGAAGAACATCAGGCCGATACCCATACCAGCGGCGAACATCATTGCGATCCACGAAATGGTATTAAATTCAGGCTCTTCATTAATCGAACCTAATTTAATAGCTCCAAACTTCGAAGCAGCAATAGCGATCACGAACACCACGAACACGGTGGTGAACAGCATGAAGGCCCAACCAAAATTGTCAATGATCCAACCAAAAGCCGTGCTGGCGAAGGCTGTAAAAGAATCAGTGAACGCCAGGCCCCAAATGACGGTAGCCAACACCAGCAGTCCGGCTGGGGCCACCACTGCCCAGTCAATCGAGCTATCTTCGGTTTCCGAAGCCAACTCCACTGAATCTTCCACGCTGCTTACCGCAACATCGTCTTCATGTTCCAGCATGTAGGCGATCTGCCTGGTAGCCGAAAGCTCATCAAGATCCTCGCGGACCAAATTGGCATTGGTTTCTAGTTGTGGACCATCCGCAACTTTATCGCGGTCAGCACCCACAGCACCATCGGTGCCTTTAGAGTCGTGTGAGTCAGGTTTATTCATGGATACCAGCGTGGTTGAAAAACACCCGGCAATCAAATTCAAATAAGCTGAAAAACAGCTGTTAAGCAAATAAAGACATCAACTACGTGACTCGTCAGCAAGGCAACGCATTTTTACTGGCATTATCTCGCTAATATCACTCACAATTCTCAAAATGCCACATAAGCACAGTTGATGTGTTTTTCACCACTAATCCTCTTCTTTGGCTCGAGCGCGCAGGAATGCGTCGTAAAGTTCCCGGTTCGAATGCGCAGTCCAGGCCCCAACCTGCTTGCACGCTGCTTTCAAACGCATGCCGCCATCAACAAGTTCGGAGACCCGGCCGACCGCATCCTCCACGGTCAAGTGAGTCTGCTCGCCTCCCTCAATGACGACCGTAATTTCCCCTTTGACTCCGTCTTCTGCCCACGCTGCCAGCTCACCGAGCGGGGCTCGTTTCACTTCTTCATAAAATTTGGTCAGCTCACGGCACACGGCTCCACGACGCTGCTCCCCCAAGACCTCCGCAGCAATGTGCAAGGTATCAGCTAAACGATGTGGAGATTCAAAGAAACACACAGCCCGCTTTTCATTACGCAGTGACTCCAACCAACTACGCCGGGCACCGTCTTTACGCGGCGCAAAACCATCAAAGATAAACTTTCCCACCTGCAGCCCACACAGCGCCAGAGCAGTGGGTACCGCAGACGGGCCAGGAATAGCTGTCACCGGCACCCCTGCCTCATGCGCGGCTGCCACAATATTATGCCCCGGATCCGAAACCACTGGCATACCAGCGTCGCTAACTACCAGCACACTCGAATTGCGTGCTGCACGCAGCAGCTCAGACACCCGCCCGGCCTCGTTATGATCAAAATTCGAGACCACCTTTGCACGCAATTCCAGTCCTAGAGCATTCGCAAGGTTTCGCAATCTTCTTGTATCTTCAGCAGCAATGAGCTCTGCTTGTTGCAGTGCACTAATCAGCCGGGGGGAGGCGTCGGCAAGATTGCCCAACGGGGTGGCCGCCACGATGATTCCATGCGGCAATTGCTGCTGCAGGTTTGCATTGTGGTTCTGCGCGCTTAACTGCTCTGGCTGATCGTTCATCACGACTCCAGCATGGCATATCTGCTATCCGAACTCAGCACCGGAACCCGTACCCAGCACCGCAACTAACTAGGAACTTTCTTCTTTTGCGCTCCGAGCTCTTGGTGTCGTCGTATCGTCGGCTGTTTATTCTCGCCTAAACTATTCCAAGTGATGGCCGTTGCTGAAAAATCGAGTGCTTCCCTGGCACGTACACGCCGGGCACACGCCCGCCGCGTGCGCCCGTACTCTACGCCCCAGCTAATAAGAATCCCGTTCGACCGCCGCGACGGTTGGTCATTCCTTCTCATTGGCGCATTAGCCGCAATCACACGCTTTCTCGGGCTGCCACATCCAGTATCTTCCGGCACACCGATCTTCGATGAAAAGCACTACGTGCCGCAGGCATGGGACATTGTGCGTAGCTGGGAGCACCTACTTATCGGCGGAATCGAATCCAACCCAGGTTATGGGCTCGTCGTCCATCCTCCACTGGCGAAACAGATAATTGCGCTTTCTGAGTTTGTCTTCGGGTACTCCCCAATGGGCTGGCGCACGATGGCAGCAGCCTTCGGAACAGCAGTCGTAATCATGACCATGCTCTTGGCGCGAGAGCTCACCCAAACCTGGAATATCGGCGCACTAGCTGGAATATTAGCCACTTTCGACGGCGTTCTTCTGGTCAGTTCAAAGTTCGGCATGCTGGATATTTTCCAAGTGTTTTTCATTATTACTGCCGCCTGGATGCTCGCGCGTGATCATAGGGACATGCGACGGCGGATGCACCAGGCTTGGAAAACGCTCACCGACAAATCAACCACCAGTGCTTGGGGGTCAGTATTTGGCCCACGCCTCGGCGTGCGCTGGTGGCGTTTTGGAGCTGGCCTCATGCTCGGTGGCGCACTAGCAATTAAATGGTCCGGACTTTATTACATCGCCTTTTTCGGTCTGTTTTGTGTATTCGGTGACCTGCTTATCCGAAAGCGTTATGGTATCAGCCAACCATATTCGGCAATCTGGCTGCGTGATATTCCCGCAGCGCTCGCCTCATTAGTGTTAGTGCCTATTCTGGTCTATCTCTGGAGCTGGCGGGCATGGTTTTCTAGCGAAACCGCGGTTTACCGACATGCAGCTGTCGATGGCACCATCGACAACGATTCGCCGTTACAGGCTTTACCAGATTCAATCGCCAGTTGGTTCTACTACCACCGATCGGTGTTAGATTTTCATGCTTCGTTGACAACATCAGGTGGTCACGAACACCCCTGGGATTCCAAACCTTGGTCCTGGTTAGCTGGGGTACGCCCGATTCTGTATTACTCCAACACCGAATTAGATTGCCCGCTTGGCGGCGCCAAAGGTGGCTGCCGAGAAATGCTGTTTTTGTTTGGCACCCCGGCAATCTGGTGGTTAATTGTGCCGGCCCTAGCGTGGGCGTTGTGGGCCTTAATAATTCGTCGAGACCACGCTTTAGCCTGGCCGTTGGTTGGTTTTGCCGCTGGTTTTTTGCCATGGCTAGCGGCTTACGACCGGCAAATGTATTTCTTTTACGCCGCCGCGTTTATCCCATTTTTTCTTGTCATTTATGCGATTATTCTCGGGCGTCTCATGCAGCAGGGCAGATTCGTGCGCTGGCGTCTGCTTGTCCGACTCACTGGTCGCGAGCTACGGCTGGGCAGCATCGTCGTTATCGTGTACCTCGCCACTGTCGTCGGGATGTTTGTCTATTTCTCGCCAATTTTGTACGGCTTACCAGTCTCAAACAGCTGGTATCACTCAATGATGTGGTTACCCAGCTGGACATAACGATGCTGCACATAGCGGTAGCGTATCCACAGCCAGGCGGTAGCAAGTGCGCTCACAAGCAGCATGGCGATCAACAAAATTTGTTCACTGGTAGCTACCCCGAGAACCAGATCTCGAACAATAAAACCACTAAAGAACATTCCCATCGCACCAACGACCGGCATTAAGCCGGATGCCCAATAAGGGCGCCAAGCAGCAGCAAGCAAACCAAGCGAGACCCCAGCACGCAAAGCTGCGCCTTCCATCAGCGCGGTTGCCAGCTGCGGATCCGCGCTCGGGTCGAGAACTGCCTCGCCCTGGACGTCTAAAGTTTGCGGGATCAATCCCCCGGAAGCAATCACTTGCACAACGGCCCAAATGCCGAAACCAACGCCACACACAAGTAGCGTAAGCCGGGCAAGAATCGTATTCAGCTCAGCCCTGCGTGCCGAACGACGCCAGGTTGGTTCCACACCAGCCAAAATATCTTCAGTCAATTGCCGCGGCGGGGTTAATTCATCACCGCTGTGCTCATTGGCGTGATGCATACTCCTCGTCAGCGCAAGCGCGCGATTTTGGAAAGTCTGGCATTGCTCACACCCGGAAACATGTGCGTCAAGAATTTCGTCAGTAATGCCGGCAGGCTCGCCATCGATGCGCGCGGACAATGCAGTTTGGATTTCATCATGACTCGGCACGACTCAACACCCCATCCACGCTGGCTCGTCCGGCACCGAAAACAACTATCACAAGTAATAGAGTAAGAAACATCAAGAAGGATTCATAACTCGGTTGCTCGCCCAAAAAATCAAGACCGCCCAGAAAATACTGGAGGGCGGCTGTTACGACAAATAGCACCCCCGCTGCAAAGGTGGTCAAAATTCCAACTACAACCGCAGCACCGAAGAAAATCTCCAGCAGCATCACAGTCCACCCCGTAATGGCTGGAGCAGGCACTGCCACAGCTGAATAGGCACCGACGGTGTCGTCCATCCCCCGGAAAAATAGCTTATCCAGGCCGCGAATGATGCAGATAACTCCAACTACGATGCGTACGAGAAACAACATGGCATCACGGATGGCGGGCTTGTGCATGCTCACTAGACTACCCCGGCTCATCGCTGGGAACCGAACATGCCATTTCCCTAGTCTAAATAACCAGTAACACACACTAACAACCGGAACCAGCCGGAGCGCTGTGGCTTACTGTTCTGTATGAACAAAGGAGACGCTATGAATGAACTAATCCCGCTGAGCAATGGCATGCTTATCGACAGTAATGGCATTACCCGGCCACCGTGGGCCTGTGCTAACGACTTACTGCGAGAATATTATGACACTGAATGGGGCCGAGAAATCTATGATGAACAAGCCTATTTTGAACGGCTATGTCTAGAAAGTTTCCAAGCAGGTTTATCTTGGGAACTTATTTTGCGCCGCAGGGAAATCCTGCGCAAGGTATTTGCAGATTTTGATCCCGATCACCTAGCAGTTTTTCAGGAAACAGATGTGCAACGCGTGCTCAAACATCCTGGGATGATCCGCAACGAGCGCAAAATTCGTGCAGTCATCAGCAATGCACAGGCTTGTGTCAATTTACGTACGGATGCGGATTACCCGGGTGGGCTGGAAGAACTCATTCGCTCTTGTGCTCCGCAAGACGCAAGAAACAAAACGGAGACAGATGCACGTATAACCATCTATAGCCATTTAGATGAAGTACCGACGAAATCCGAGGAATCAGCAGCACTGGCAAAACTGTTAAAAAAGAAGGGCTTTAGCTTCGTTGGGCCAACATCGATGTACGCATTACTCGAAGCCGTCGGGCTCATAAGATATGAAATTGCACCCGGGGACCCGGCCGTAAACGCCACAAGAGGCCAAGCTGAGGTGGCCGAGTCCTAAGGCTTATACCACCCGGCGCCCACGGGTGCGGACAGTGCGACCAGCGTTAAGTGACCCGTCGCGGGCAACACTACGCAAGGCAGGGACACGGCTGGCTTGCTGTTGCCGGTACAACGTACGCGAAGCATAATCGCCGCGATCATCGTTGAGCTGTTGATGATCGATAGTTCGTAACTCATCGAAATCCGGGCTCTCATCATCAATTTCCAACACCACAGCACCTGGGCGACGCAAGTTCGGATTGACGAAAGGTCTGTGCTCGTCCAGACGGTGTTCGTCATCTTCTCGGTTGCGCACTCCCATTCGCGCACGGCGCAACTGCCTTATGCGGCGGGCACGCAGCTCCTGCTCTTGTTGTACTTGTCCACGCAATGCAAGCAAGTACAACAGGGTAAGCAAACCAGTAACAGCTGGCAGTGCCCAGAACCAACCACCAGTTGGAATTGCAACGACCAGCAGGACCGCGAGTGCCCCGAGCAACAGCACCAAATTATTACGACGACGCTTCGTACGTTGTGCCTGCAACTTGCGTTCTGCCTCTGGATTCCAACCACCACGCTGTGAACGACGAGCAGCAAAAGCGAGTTCTTCTTCAGTCAGCGTTAATTCTGCTTCCCGGTCCGCACGCGCAGATGCCACCGAATATGCTTCCTCCGCATCCGATCCCCCGGAGACAACATCATCAGCCATAGCCGCATCATCAGTTTCAGCTTCGGCACCCTCAGTTGGATTCATCTCGGCTGGATTCGTTTCGGCTGACTCGGATTCACTGGCCGTGGTTTCTGCGGATTCTTCTACTGCGCTCTTAGTAATCATCGCATCGGCATCAACAACGCCGGGATACAACAGATCCACCGGTGAAGTATAGGTCTCATCGTGGCTATACATCTCATCCGGCGACAGCTCCGAAATGATTACGCGCGGTTGAGGTTCTGCTTCCTCTTCAGCAGACTCAGAAGCAACGTCCGCAGCTGCACCGGATTCATTGTCAATTCTTTCACCAACACCAAATTCTGCACCCAGTTCCTTGGCATTAGCAGAACCATGCGCTTGATCAGCAACGAGTTCGCCATCAATAACATCGTCGGATGAGGAAAAGGACTCGCCCTGGTCAGCAACCAGCTCGCCGTCAATAACTTCTGCTTCGTTTGCGTTCGAATGTCCCGAGCCGTCTACGCTGTCAAAGCCTGTTTCATTGCTGGAGGTAGCATTATCGCCAACATGGGTCTCGGCAGCGGAAGCGCGCTTATTCCACGGTTCGTCTATGATCTCGTATTCTTCAGCGTCAACCAGTTCGTAATCAGCAGCAGATTCAGTATCAATACCAGAGACTGAACGTGCACCGGCCATCCGCGGTCGCATTGGGGTTTTAAGCACATCCTTGCCACCCGAAAAGACCACGCGCGTGTCATTGAAGCCTTCTCCGGAATGACGAATCGGCTTGTGCCCACGGAAGATCAACGGCGCAAGCACAACGAGCCAGACGACGATGATCAAAGCAATGATCAGGGTTGTTGACATGAGGAAATTGCCACCTTCCGAAGTAAGCAACTAGGCGCTAGTTATCGTTTTAGACTAATGGGAAGTGTGTGACTGAACCGCCAGGCACGCCGCAAAAGACTAGACTCACAACAACTTTCCACTCGCACGCAAACGTGCAGTCGCCGATGTGCTGTAATCGTCGGCAAGCAAGCTAGCTTGTTGGTGATCACGCCACGAGCCCGCAATATGTAGATACCCGCGCAAAATGCCTTCCTCGCGGAACCCATTGTTCATCAATACTTGCCTACTAGCGGGATTATCCGGCAGATACGTGGCAGTTATTCGATGCACCCCAATGCGCTGGAATGCGTGGTCTATACCGAGCGCTAACGCAGCTGTTGCCACTGAATTACCCATCATTAAAGAAGCCACCCAATACCCCACCCAGCAGCTCGCCACGGTTCCGTGTTGGATTCCACCTAAAGTAAGTTGTCCCGCAAACTCATCATCAACCTCGATCACAAATGGCACGAGCTCCCCATGCCTGGCTTGTACATTCAGCCAACGGAGGTGCTCTAACCAAGCAGTTTTCGTATGCGCGGCTTCCCACCCTCGCATCGCCGTCGGTTCAACCGGCTGTAACCACGATTGATCAACTAGCCGCTGCTCACACCAATCCGCACCGTCGCCACGACGCAGCGGACGCAGTCGAACACGAAGTCCACTCGTCGTCCGCACTTCTGCAGTAGATTCCGGCCAACCAGGATGCACAGGGTGCGGTGTGCCTCGCGCTGGCTTCTTAGTTCTGCTAGCAGCTATTCCGAAAGGATCCAGCATGAATACTCAGTTCGTTCTGCCAAAAATATCTCGCATGGCCGTCCCCATGCAGCAGGGCTCGTAGTTTTTATGCACGCTGCGTCAAGAACATGACTTCGACGACGTCGCCAGGGCGTACTTCATCGACTTCTTCGGGAATACGAATCATTGCATTCGCTTGTGACAGTCCAGCCAACAAATGCGCGGGAGCGCCAGTGGCTCCGCCCAAACCTTCCACCAAATAGTCACTGGTTTGTGCATCACGCATTAACCGAGCCCTAATATATCCCCGCCTGCCAGGACGCGAGGTCAAATGATTTATCGATCGTGCCCGCACCAAGCGTCGGTGCGCTGCCCCCTTGCCCAATGACAAGCGGATGAGCGGCCGAACAAAAACTTCAAAAATTACCAAGGAGGAAACCGGGTTCGCTGGCAATAGGAAGACCGGTACCCGTTGTTCACCGATCAAACCGAATCCCTGTACAGACCCTGGGTGCATAGCAACCCGGCTGGTATCGATGTCCCCGAGATCTTCGAGTACTTCGCGCATCACCTGGGAACCAGAACCACCAACAGCGCCGGAAATCACGATAATTTCGCTGCGCATGATTTGGGATTGCAGCATCTCTTTGATGCGCCGCGGCTCTCCTTCTGCGATTCCTACGCGATGCACATCGGCTCCAGCGTCTTTCGCGGCCGCGGCGAGCGAATACGAATTCACATCAAAAACTTGCCCCAACCCAGGGTCGCGATCAACGTCGACCAGCTCCCGTCCATACGAGATAACAGACACCCGCGGACGTGGATAAGCCAGTACTTTTTCCCTTCCCACCGCAGCCAGCAAACCAATCTGGGCCGGGCCCAAGATCGCGCCAGAAGACACCGCAACATCGCCTGGCTGGATATCATCGCCAACGCGCCGCACAAAATCCCCGGAACGCACGGCCCGATACGGCGTCATACGTTTACGGCCGCGGTCTGTCCACTCCAGAGGTAATACAGCATCCGAAAGAGTTGGCAAAGGCGCACCTGTGTGCACCCGCACCACCTGTTTTGGCTGCAAACGCAGTGGCTGCCGCGAGCCAGCCGGGACCTCCCCAACCACAGGCAATGATTTTTCCGCGGCAGGAGGCGTAGGTGCTAAAGGGGCATCACCGACAGAATCCGTATCTCCACGAGGTGGAGCTGCACGAAGCGCTCGTTCCCCGCCAATATCAACTGCACGGACCGCGTAACCATCAATCGCCGCTTGTGGGAAACCAGGAAGTGGCTGGCTAGCTTGCACTTCCTCGGCACACATCATGCCCAGAGCGTCGGTAATCGCTATGCGCACCGGCTCCGGGGTCATGGCCGTATCAGTAATCAGCGCAAGCTGTTCTTCGACCGAACGCATAGTTGCTCTACCTTCCTGATCTTCCTGGCTTTCGGGATTATTCCGAAATCCCCTGTTCTTGTTCGTAGTCAGCTAACAATTTCTTTAAGCTCCGATACAGAGTCGGGCCATACTTCTCATTGCGCAAGCCAAAATCAACGTTCGCGGGGATAAAACCACCAGGATTTCCCAAATCATGGCGGGTCCCCTGATGCACGACGACGTGCACCGGATGGCCTTCTCGAATCAGCAGTTCAATGGCATCGGTCAACTGCAATTCGCCACCTTTACCCGGGGTGATGCGGCGCAACGCGGAGAAAATCTCCCGGTCCAGAAGATACCGGCCAGCTGCAACTAGCGTCGATGGTGCCTGCCCGGCATCTGGTTTTTCCACCATGCCTCTGACCTTGTGTACTCGTTCTGCGGATACCCCCGAGATGTCGTCAGCAGCTTCAACGTCAAATACTCCGTAATTCACGGTCTCTTCCGGAGCGACTTCAAAGGCACACAACACCGAGCCACCTAGCTGCGCTCGCACCCGTGCCATTTCTTCCATCACTCCCATTGGCAGCACGAGATCGTCGGGAAGCATAACCGCAAATGCTTCTTCCTGCTCACCCAATAATTCAGAAGCCAATCCCACCGCATGGCCTAGTCCAAGGGGTTCCTCCTGTTCTACAGCGACAGGCTGAATAAGTTCCCCGGCACGTTGGACTTTATGGGCCTGGTCGCCTTTACCCCGTGATTGCAGCGTCTCAACTAGCGCTGGGAACGCATCAAAATGCCGCATGATTTCTTGTTTATTAGGCGCGGTGATTATTGCGAGACGTTGTGCTCCACACGCTGCGGCTTCTTCTGCAATCATTTCGATACCCGGGGTATCAACTACCGGAAGGAGTTCTTTCGGCACAGTCTTCGTCGTCGGCAAAAACCGTGTGCCCAACCCTGCTGCTGGAACGACAACAGTGTTGATGATCGCTGAGTTCTTGTGCGGTGAATCCTGGATGAATCCGGAAGCATCTTGAGACATGCCCAAAACACTACCTGTTTACCGGCCCCAATTGGCTACGGCTTTCCGTAATCATTGTAGAACTATTCTAGTTATTATGAGCTCTTTTCCACTTGCCACTGCAAAAACCGAGTTACGCAATAAACACCAGCAGGCACGACAGCTCGCTGCGCACAACCGTGACACCTGGCGGAAGTCAAATGCAGCATTGAGCCACAACGTAGCGGAATTTCTCAAGTCCATACGATGCCCTGGGCAGCCTTTGCGAGTCGCAGGATATGTTCCGCTTGACGACGAACCTGGAGCCGGAACTTTACTCAATGCTCTGGAATCTCACACAGATGAACTTTGGCTTCCGATCTGCCAGCCAGGTTTCCGTCTATCCTGGTCGCAATACGATGGCCCGGATTCACTCGCAGTGCGCAATCCGAGGCTTCCTATCCCCGAACCTCGTGGCGAAGGTATTTCCAGCACAGAGTGTTTGCCAACACTTGACCTCATAGTTCTGCCTGCTTTAGCAATAGACCATACCGGCTACCGGCTCGGAAAAGGTGCTGGCTTCTATGACCGCGCAATCGCCGAGGCCTGGACAGCGTGTTCGAGCAATACGAGTTCTTCTGCGGTGACGAGTTCAAAAGCAATGCCAGAACTCGTCGGTGTAGTTTTTTCTACAGAGGTACGTCCGTTTGTGCCACACGATGAGCGCGATTGTGCTGTGAATAAGATAATCACTGAAATCGGCATTACCACGATTTCTTGATCCGAAGGGTTCCATCGGGAACCGTCATAGTTCAGCGGCAGTCTAATGCAGTATGCCAAGCTTTTCCCGCTTATTTCATCAACTTCGCACCCCTGGCCACCAGCGTTCCGTATTGCTGCGCCGGATCTTAGCGATGCTGCTGGTTTGCGCTGCTGCGATACTGGCCCTGCATTCTCGAAGCAACGATCCAAAAGTGGTGGTGTTTACCGGCGCGCTCGAAGCCGGACAAATGATCACCATTAACGATATAAAACTGCAAGAACGCCCCGAATCTTATACTCCTGAAGGCGCGTTCACCGCCACCGAAGATGTGTTGGGAACCGTCGCGGTTTCTGCCGCGCAACCAGGTGAGGTAGTAACAAGTGCACGTTTCATTAGTTCAGAGCTCACCGCGACGTTGGTCCATGGAAAGAACTCAGACGAGATCACTGGTGAAAAGTCGGGAGAGCCGGGCCTTGAATCCGTGCACATGGTCCCGATATCTTTGGCTGACCCAGAAATAATTCCGCTGCTTAATCATGGCGATACAGTCAGCGTTATTACGGAAGACGCATCAGGAAACTCCCAAACGTCATTCGGGGCAGATCACCGGGATGCAGAACGCGGCATCGAGACCGGTCCCGGTCTCGATGCAGTCGACCACGCTGGAATTGACCAGCCTGGAATTGACCAAGCTAGAAACAGCATTTCGCCATATTCCGGCGGGCCCGGCCAAATCGGAAGCAACACTGTCATTGCTGAAGGCGCACGCGTTATCCTAGCGCGGGAAGCCACATCTGCAGGCAACCGGGCTACAGTAATGCTGGCGCTACCCGCCTCGGCAGCACAACGCGTCGCAGTAGCTTCTCTAGCTTCTCCACTAACGGTAGTTCTCACTGGAGAACGCGCCACGGGAAGAGATGCTCACTGATAGGCCCCCTTAATCGTGTGCGCTAAAGTGTGCACTCATGTTGCAAGGTTTCAAAGAATTCATCATGCGCGGCAACGTCATTGAGTTGTCCACTGCCGTGATTATCGGCTCAGCCTTTACCGCGATTGTTACTTCGGTTTCGGACCATATTATTAACCCGCTGATCGCTTCTTTCGGTAGCGCGGATGTTTCTGGTTTGGGTTTCCATGTGAACCCGAACAACGAAGCGACTTTTTTGGACTTCGGTGCCGTCATCACCGCTGTCATCAATTTCTTCATCGTTGCATCAATTGTCTATTTCCTCATCATTATGCCAATTAACAAGCTAGAAAAGGCTCGAAAGCGGAGCCTGGGCATTGGCAGCGACGACGACAACGACGACAAAGATCCAGCAGCAACTACCGAAGAACTACTAGCAGAAATTCGTGATTTATTGCGGGATCACACCCCTACAAACTCGCAGGCAACAGAATCAGAGACCCGCAAAGATCAGTAGGCGCTGTGCGGCGGGCGTTGTTCCCGCCAAAAAGACTCATCAAAACCTGTACCCGCGAAAGCCTGCTCTGCTGGCTTCGCTGTGGCATTGCACTCAGGCTCATACACAGCCCCGCCTAAACCATACCCATTTTTTAATTCACGCTCGGCGGTTCGATCATAGTTCGGGGCATCAGAAATCCGTTTGGTTCGCCGACGCCTCCCGCGGTTGTTCGATTCTAAATCATTGTGCACTGTAGTCCGCCGTTTCGTGACTCATCGTTCAACCAATAGTCGCTACAAATTCTGTTTGTCTAGCTGCGCATAGACAAAGGTCTTAAGAATCCAGCGAATGTTTTTGTAATTGATCGATCAGGTGGTGCACCAGTGGCCCCAGCGTTGCCATGCCATCGCGGATCGCGGCCCTAGATGATGCCAGATTCACCACGACTGTAGATCCAGATATCCCACAGATACCACGGGAGGTACAGGCGTCCACGGCACCACAGGCTTGACCAGAAGATCGCAAAGCCTGAGCCAAGCCAGGAACCCGCATATCGACCACGCTACTGGTAGCTTCCGGTGTGCAATCTCGCGCGCCTACACCAGTACCACCGATCGAAACTACTAGATCGACGCCGCCGACCACTGCTGTTTCAATGGCTTGCCGGATTTCCGACTGATCATTACGAACCACGACGATGCCGTCAACCGTGAAATCATCTTCTGCCAACAACTCGGTAACCAAACGTCCGGTATCATCCCAGGACTCCGGGGCGCGGTCAGAAACGATGACCACCAGTGCACGTCGATAAGCAGGAAGATCCCCTTCTTTCTCGGCGGCAAGGAAAAACTCAGCGTCGGGATCGTCCAGATCCATCAACGACGGCCGGGCATTGCGGGTGGCGCGCAGATCAGTGTCTTCTGACATTCAAGCTCCAGTGCTGTTTAGAGGGGTGCTGACTAATGCTATCTAGTAACTTACTAGTTCGACAGCGTTACCTCTACCTCTTTCGGTTTATCGGCGCCTTCCGAAACTACTTCCAGTGTGACAGTCTCTCCGAATTCATGTGAACGAGTAGCTGCAATCAAGGTGTCAGAGTCATCTACCTGTCGATCATTCAGTCTGGTGACAACATCTCCCACCTGCAGCCCAGCCTGGTCAGCCGGACTGCCCGGTTCCACGCCAAGCACCAAAGCGCCATTCACCGGGTTACGCGCATCCACCTGCACACCAAGCAGTGGGTGACGCGCTTCGCCTGTCTCAATGAGCTGCCGGGCAACCCTCATTACAAAATTAGATGGAATAGCGAACCCTAGGCCAATGGAGCCGGCTTGGTCCTTCCCGGCTGAAAGCGAAGCGATCATTGAATTCATGCCGATCAAGTTGCCGTTCATGTCCACCAAGGGACCACCAGAGTTTCCCGGGTTAATCGCAGCGTCGGTTTGAATTCCGTCAATCAGCGACGACTCCCCTCCTTGCTGCGAAGCGCGCACTGGGCGGTCTACTGCTGAGACAATTCCCGAAGTCACTGTCGAACTAAGACCCAACGGCGAGCCAATAGCGACAATTTCTTGCCCCACGCGAATATCATCCGAGTCACCAAACCCGATCGTAGGTAGATCATGAGCATCGCGAATTTTAATCACAGCAATATCTGTAGCTGCATCGGAAGCAACGAAATCCGCGGCATGCCGAGTCCCATCACTCATTGTGACTTGAATCTGGCCATTCTGCCCATTCGCAACAACATGATGGTTGGTCAATACGTATCCGTCCGAGGAAATAATAGATCCGGAGCCGTCAGCAACCTGTCGTTGATCAGCGACGCGGATGGAAACCACAGTGGGAACAACTTTGTCTGCTACCTGTTCCACGGATCCTTCGGCAGCAGGCTGGGTGTTGTTCGACACCGGTTGACTCAAATTCTCAGACACCGACGTGGCTGGTTGGTTAGATGACGTCGAGTTGGACGACGTCACAACCCCCGTGATGACTCCAGTGCTGATAGAGCCAACCAACATTAAAGCCAATGCAGGCACGAGTCCAATAGTGCGCTTTGGTTTTTGCACGGGATCCGCTTCATGCGCATGTACCGGCGCAATATGCTGGTCCTGAGTTTGTGCGGTTTGTGCAGACTGTGGGGGTCGTTGCGCATTCGCGCCTGGGCGGTCGAATTGCAACGTTTCCTCATTGGCACTGTGAGGTTCGGAGGCATCTCCTGAGCCCCAGAAATTATCGGTCTGCTGATGCGACTTATTCCATGAAGAATACGGAGATGAAGCTGAGTGTTGCGGGGAAGATGATTGGTTAGCGCCAGGCTCACTGTGCCGGCCGAAGGATCCGTGTTTGTTCATGGAGTTCATTATGAATACTCTGACTGTCTTATCGCTGTACGGGCTATTTTGAAACTCTGCAGGATTTATAAAAATTTGCTTCTGCCGTTTTTCCTGCTATTCAGCGTAGCAACTTTCTCCAGGGGCACTCACAGGAGTTCTACAGATAGAGAAAACCCCAGCGTCTACCCTGCGAGAGCAAGGGAAACCTGGGGTTAAGCATCAGCCACAGCTAAGAACTTGTACTGCCTGAAAGCTGCGGGCTACTTCGAAAGAATTCTGTACTGAATCTACGCTTAGAATTCTTCGACGTCTACGAGACCAAGCTGAGCGGCCTTAACCAGACGACGTGGGATACGAACGGTCTGGCCGTCAATCTTAACTTCCTGAAGGGCGACATTGTCGGCCTTCCACTGAGAACGGCGCATGCGGGTGTTCGCACGGGACTTCTTAAACTTAGGAACTGCCATTTTCTTCTACCCTCCTCTGTTAGTTTTTCTTGCGACGGCGCGCCATAGCACCGAAACGGTTTTGGAAACGCTCCACACGACCAGCGGTGTCCATGACACGCTGTGCACCAGTCCAGAACGGATGTGACTCAGAAGTAACATCCACAACGATTAGTGGGTATTCCTTACCTTCGTATTCCGTGGTGCGGTCAGAGGTTGCGGTGGACTGAGTCAAGAACTGAGTGCCGGTACCGGCATCCTGGAATACCACTGGGTGATAATCCGGGTGAATATCTTTTTTCATCTGTCGATTCCCTAAGGTTTGTAACTGGGCCGGTTCTTCGGGCCGCTGCTTACGGCGACGCTCCCACCGCATGACAGAGTTCAATCACGCCACACAGTGCAAAACACCAAAGATCGCACCCAGGTTGGGTTCGATTACGGACAACTCTCAACATCTTACAGCCACAAGCGAATTATAAAAAACCATCCACTACACTTGGCTTTTCCGCCTGCAGGGTGTAACGTTTTTGAGTGCTGTTGTCGAAATGTTCGCAAACGCCCCGTCAACTGGTCATATACAGCACCGTGGATCCTTACCCTCACACCCTCACATTTCAAGGATCCAGATGCAGTGTTGTCGCAATCAGTCACGATGTGGGCGGCTAGGAGAAAGATTACCCATGTCGGCTATTTGCCAGGTAACGGGACGCAAGCCAGAATTTGGCAAGCAAGTCTCGCACTCGCACCGCCGCACGTCGCGTCGTTGGAACCCCAACGTGCAGCGTCGGCGTTACTTCCTGCCTTCTGAAGGCCGGACCATCACGTTGACCGTGTCCACCAAAGGAATCAAGATCATCGACCGCGATGGCATTGAGTCTGTAGTCGCGAAGATTCGCGCCCGGGGAGAGAAGGTATAACGATGGCCCGTAATGACATTCGTCCAATCACCAAGCTGAAGTCCACCGCGGGCACTGGCTACACTTACGTGACCCGTAAGAACAAGCGCAACAACCCGGATCGCATCAGCTTGAAGAAATACGATCCGATTGCCCGTAAGCACGTCGAATTCCGCGAGGAGCGATAGAAATGGCTAAAAAGTCAAAGATCGCCAAGAATGAGCAGCGCAAGGAAATCGTTGCCCGCTATGCGGAGCGTCGCGCTGAACTCAAGGCAATCATCAAAGACCAAACCAAGTCCGAAGAAGAGCGCTTGGATGCCCAGTTCGAGTTGAACCGGCAACCACGCGACGCTTCGCCGGTGCGTGTTCGTAACCGTGACTCTCACGACGGTCGCCCTCGTGGCTACCTGCGTAAGTTCGGTTTGTCCCGTGTCCGTATGCGTCAGATGGCCCACAACGGTGAGCTTCCTGGCGTTCGTAAGTCCAGCTGGTAAAGGGAGGACACCACCATGGCTTCGAAGCGCAATAATCAAAAGAAGTTCCGTATGGAACAGTCCCGTCGCCCTAAGAAGAACCCTCTGAAGGCACGCGGCATCTCTCAGGTAGATTACAAGGACACTGAAACCTTGCGCCTGTTTATCTCGGATCGCCACAAGATCCGTTCCCGTCGCGTTACCGGCTTGACCCCACAGCAGCAGCGCCAGGTTGCTACTGCGATCAAGAACGCACGCGAGATGGCACTCCTGCCGTTCACTACCCGCTAAAGACGGGCGAGAACAAGGCAACAACAGCAGCCATCAGTTCTACTTCCCCGGTTTCACATCAACAAGGATGTGGAACCGGGGTTTTGCTATCTTAAATACCATAGGACGGTCTGACTCCATCTTTTGTGTAATCTTGAGGATTATTGCCCGGCAACGTTTTCAGAGCCTGAGAAATGCGCATGGTCAAGGAACAAGGTTGAGCACAACACAGGGAGGTTTCGAATGACAGGAACCGTCGGTCGTCCGCGCAAAAACCGGCCACGTAGACGCGGTGCAAACGCGCGCGAAGAAATCTTGGATGCTTCTGCGGAACTATTTACGACGCAGGGATTCGCGATGACCTCAACTCATCAAATCGCTGAAGCTGTCGGCATCCGCCAGGCTTCGTTGTATTATCACTTTCCATCAAAAGCTGAAATCTTCCTGAATTTACTGAATTCAACCATTGAGCCATCGTTGAAACTCGCGCAGTTCTTATCAACGTCTGATAACCCGGTGGAATTACGTATTTGGGCTTTAGTTGCTGCTGAATCCCGAATTTTGCTTTCGGGCCGTTGGAATGTTGGGCGCCTTTACCAATTGCCTGTCGCTAACTCTCCAGAATTTGCCGATTATCATCGGAGGAAAGCGCGGCTTGCCGAATACTTCCGTCAGTCCGCATCCGAGATCGTCGGCCAAGACCTCCGCGCAGACCTGCCCTTCCATCTAGCCCTTTCCGCAATCGAAATGCGCCCGAATGATGGAATCGCTCCACAGCCCTTGCAAAGCGACAAACTACCGGAAGTTGCCATCATGCTCGCTGACGCTGCCCTTTCTGTGCTCGGAGCCCCACTGCCCACTAATCGTGAACAACGCACCTTGGATCTTCTCGTGCCCAGTGAAGAAGCATAACGAGATTCCTGGGTCTGTTATGCCGACGCTAAATCCGAACCTGTCCGTTGGGCGGTTACGCGAGTAGGAATACTGGCATCTAAGCTTCTTATAGCACCAAAGAAAAGAGCTGAGAGGATAAATCGTGCGTATAGCCGTTCTTGTTAAGGAAGTTCCCGACACGAGCAAACGTCGAGAACTCGATTTAGAAACTGGACTAATCCGACGTCACGATGGCGCAGACAACGTCGAAATGGTTCTCGATGAAAGTAGTCAACGCGCGGTAGAAGCAGCGCTGCGGATTAGAGAATCAAACTCTGATCAGCTCGACGAGAGCATCACCATCGACGCTATATCGATGGCCCCCGAAGCCGCACTAGACTCAATTCGCCGGGCTCTTTCTATGGGTGCTGATGAAGCTGTCCTTGTTCATGACAAAACCTTAGTGGGTGCTGATTTAACAACGACCGCGGAGGTACTCGCCGCAGCCCTTCGGAAGCGAAAATACGACCTAATTATTTGTGGTAATGAATCAAGCGATGGCGCTTCCGGTGCTCTCCCCGCTATGATCGCCGAGCACCTGAAGCTAGCAGTACTCAGCCATTTGACATCGATTCAGCTTGCACAGTCTGCACCGGACGGTGGCCTCAGTATTAGCGCATCCCGCCGCACTGAGTCTGCAGTGCAATCCTTGGAAGTAGCATGCCCAGCTGTGGTTTCCGTCTCTGACGATTTCCCGGACCCACGCTTCCCTAATTTCAAAGGCATTATGGCCGGCAAGAAGAAACCTATTACTCAATTCAGTCTCGAAGATTTAAGCATCGACGCTGAGGATTTCTCGCATCCGAAAGCAATTATGACAGCTGTCGCCCCAAAACCGCCTAGACAGCCGGGTAGCAAGGTTCACGACGACGGTGATGCTGCTGCAAAGATTCTTGAGTACCTCGAGAGCCACAACCTTATTTAGGAGCCCCTATGACCTACCCGGAAAACAGCGTCCTCGTTGTCGGCCACGCATCTGCCAACGGAGATCTCCCCGATTCCATTACTGAATTGTGTGGTGCCGCCAGCCTTATCGGGACCCCAGTGGTTCTGCTCATCTGTCCTTCGGAGATCAACGAGACAACTACCCAGGACCTGGCACAGGCTGGCGCAGAACACGTAGCGGTCGCGGTACAGGATTATTCCGAACTTGGTTCTTCTATCGACGCCTTAGAAAAGGCATTTTCTGAATTCTCACCAGTCGCGACCATATGTAGTGCCGATACTGAAGGCAACGATCTAGCCGGACGAGCCGCAGTTCGTCTACACCGCGCTCTCCTCAGCGATGCGATCGGCATCGCTAAGGACGACGAGGGCATCATTGCCTACCACTCTGTGCTTGGCGGCAGTTTTCAAGTGACGTCTGCGGCAACATTTAAGTCACCAGTCATTACCCTCCGCCCAGGATGCGTTGAACACCGGGCCGCCCCTGGAGCAGGCAATATAATAAATCTCGAGGTAACCAGCTCGACCCCAACTTCGACCATCATTGAATCAACGCCGATAGAACGCTCTGCCCACCGCCCTGCATTGCGTAGCGCAAAAACCGTGGTTGCTGGTGGTCGCGCTTTTGACTCAAAGGAGAGCTTCCAGATTGTAGAAGATCTTGCCGACGCATTCGGCGGTTCGGTGGGAGCTTCACGTGCTGCTGTTGATGCTGGCTGCGCTGATCGTGCGGCCCAGGTAGGCCAAGCTGGTGCCACTATCCAACCCGAGCTTTATTTCGCCCTAGGAATTTCCGGGGCCCCTCATCACATAACGGGTATGCACTCTTCCAAACACATCATTGCGGTCAATAACGATGAAGAAGCTCCGATCTTTGACATTGCCGACTTCGGTGTCGTGGGTGATGTCTACCAGGTTGTTCCTAAGCTCACGAGCTTGCTTGCGCAGCGAAAGGGGTAATGCATGAAGTCGCAACCAAATCTTCGTCGGGGTCTGCCGCGCATCAGCGGTGGACAGCCATGGCCTCCACAAGACCAAAACAATGAGCAGCACCCCTCAAGTACGCGCTTACGCCAGGGACTTCCCCGGACGCCCGGTGGATCCCCTTGGCCCCCTGTCGACTCCGTTGCAGCGACAGCCCCAACGCCACCGTCACAGCCAGGGAAAGAGCCAGAGCCTGCCGCCCAGCACGCAGCACCACCGAACGATAATAAACTCACCCCAACAACCGGTATTACTGCAGCACAGCGCTTTCAACAGCGTAGGAAGAACAATAGACAACAGACTGCTGCACAGAATCAAAAGTCACCCCAGACCAATGCTGGGCAGGCGACAAGTGGGCAGTCTCAACCAAGCCCCCAGCAACCGCAAGAACAACAACCCTCTAAACCAGCTGCCACTCCTGCGCGACAAAACTCCCAGAAAGAATCTGTTTTTGCGCGTCAATATGGGGCATTCAGTCTCCGACAATGGCTCGGAGGCGGCTTAGTTGGACTTGGCAGTATCTTTTTAGTGGCCGCGCTCGTCGTTATGGGCACGCGCTGGTTCCTGAATACCGAAACCGGCGCAGACTTCATCGCGACCTACGACGGCCATCCAGAATTACCCGAAAGCAGCCCAGAAGGAATCCCCACGTGGTTGGCATGGCAGCATTTTTTGAATTTTTTCTTCATGACGTTAATCGTTAAGACTGGTTTTGCGATTCGGTACGAGCGCAAAGCACCGGCATATTGGGCTCCGAAGAAAAACCCTGGACAGAAAATCAGTCTAACTATCTGGACTCACCTGATTCTGGATCTGTTGTGGGTTATCAACGGTGGAATCTTTTTTATCTTGTTATTTGCAACCGGCCAATGGGTACGCATCGTGCCCACCAGCCTAGATATCTTCCCGCATGCAGTATCCGCTGGCCTGCAATATGCGTCTTTAGACTGGCCAACCGAAAATGGCTGGGTGCATTACAACGGTCTGCAATTGCTCATGTATTTCTTCACCGTTTTCATCGTCGCTCCGGCCGCGATAGCCACCGGGCTACGGATGTCTCATCTGTGGCCCAGTAATCCTGTGCTGGCCAAGATCTACCCGGTCAGTATCGCACGCAAAATGCACATCCCCATCGCGCTATATTTCTTAGTTTTCACCGTAATTCACGTGCTCATGGTCTTCGCGACCGGTGCACTGCGCAATCTCAACCACATGTGGGCCGCACAAGGCGACCCAGACCCTACAGCTTATGCAGGCAACTGGACCGGCTTTATTTTCTTTGTCATCGGACTGGTGGTCACGGCTGCCACGGTGGTTTTTGCTCGTCCGATGGTACTGGCTCCATTCGCGCGACTTTTCGGCAAGGTTACAGCCCGTTAGGGGAATCATTATGTCCAGCTCGCAAGCACGGAAAACGCAAGCGCCTCCAGCGCCGACCGGTTGCGACAGGTGATGGTGACAAACCATTAGTCATCATCTGGCCTGGTTTTGGCATGGGTGCACGGTATTTCGATCCTATGGGGCGCGAATTGGCCCGCCGCGGATATCTTGTTGCTAGCGGTGAATTACGCGGGCAAGGTAGCTCAACAGCAAAAGCCACGCGCAAGCACACCTGGGGGTATCACCATTTGGCATCTCAGGATTTTCCGCCACGATCAAAGCCGTGAAGAAAGACCTCGGACTAGTTAATAACTACCCTACAGTGTTTCTCTGCCACTCTTTAGGAGGACAGATTGCCCCCTTGTTTTTCACTCGGAAAGAAGCCATAGAGCTCAACGTACAAGGATTCCTGGCAGTCGGAACTGGAAGCCCGTATTACCCGGGATATTCGGGGGCTAGTTCGACGCAAATTACGCATCGGTACCATTATCATTAAAGCGATCGGTACCATTTTCGGCTATCAACCGGCCGGAAAGCTGGACCTGACCGGATATAGTCGCCAGGCAAAACACGTGATGCTGGAATGGATCAGGTTTTCACGCTCTAACCAACAGCGTGGTTTATTCGGTGAGGATCGTGACTATGACGATGCTAAAAACGGAGTAACGATCCCAGTGTTACTCACGCGTTTCCACACTGACCAAGATTGCACGCGCAAAGCAGCTGAGCATCTCGCGGCCAGTTTGCCCAACGCCGAAGTAACTATCGAGGAATATCCAGAGCGGCTCAGCCATAGCAGGTGGCCACGTGAGCCGCAGATAATCGCGGAGCGCTTGGAAAAGTTTGTTGGCACGTTGTCTTTGCCGTAAAAACATCAGGGAATAACCAGTTGCCCCATTCCCCACAACCGGTGGTGTCCGGCTACACCTTGCAAACTGCCAATTACGCCCCAGTAGGCGAGCCCGTTCATAAGCTAGGAACGGGCTCGCCATCGAAGACACAGCCTCTTTAGTGGGAGAAGTGGCGGGTTCCGGTGAAGTACAGTGCTACGCCTGCCTTTTCTGCAGCTGCGATTACTTCTTCGTCGCGGATCGAGCCGCCTGGAGACACCACGGCTTTTACTCCTGCATCCAACAAAACTTCTAAGCCATCAGCAAACGGGAAGAATGCGTCCGAGGCAGCAACCGAACCATTGGCACGCTGTTCATCGTCGCCAAGAGTGTTGGCGCGTTCAACAGCCAAACGTGCCGAATCTACTCGGTTAACCTGTCCCATGCCCACACCGACAGTAGCGGATTCACGGGAAAGCACAATCGCATTCGATTTCACCGAGCGTACAGCGCGCCATGCAAATTCTAGATCCGCTAGTACTTCATCATCGACTGCTGCACCAGCAACCAACTTCCAGTTTTCTGCTTGATCGCCATCCGCCTGATAACGGTCAGGTTCTTGGAACAATACACCACCGGAAATCACCTTGGAATCCCAAGATCCAGCATTGTCCGCAGACAGTTGCTGCTCCCCTGAAGCATCTGATGCTGTTTGCTGGGAATCATCCACCAACGAAGCATCTTCAACCTGCAAGATACGGATATTCTTCTTCCCCTGCAGTACCTCGACAGCTCCGTCTTCGTATCCCGGAGCCAGGATTACCTCGGTGAAGACCTCAGCAACCTGGTGCGCCATCTCGACACTGACCGGACGGTTGGTCGCAATTACACCGCCAAAAGCGGAAACTGGGTCGCAAGCATGGGCTCTGCTGTGTGCCTGGGCAATCGATTCGTCAGATACAGCAATTCCACATGGGTTGGCGTGTTTGATAATCGCTACACAGGCACGCTGGTGATCGTGCGCGGCGCGCCAAGCAGCTTCGGCATCCTGATAATTGTTGAAGCTCATTTCTTTACCATGCAGTTGTTTTGCATTGGCAACACCTCCGGCGCCTGGGATGCACTCCAAATAAGCAGCCTGGTGTGGGTTCTCGCCATAGCGCAACTGTGTAGTTGGAACATCTTGGGCCAGTTCAGACTCTGATTTTTCTTCAGCTTCAGCAACCAGCTCGGCAAGCATCCATGACGACACCGCCAAATCGTATTTCGACGTATGCGTAAATGCCTCCAACGCGAGCTGACGGCGTTCTTCCAAGCTAAATCCAGCACCAGCGGCAGCTCGTTGCACCACGTCGTAATTAGCGGGATCGACGACTACGGCAACTGAATCATGGTTTTTCGCTGCAGCACGCACCATCGCTGGGCCACCGATATCAATCTTCTCAATGCATTCCTGCACATTTGCGCCCGAAGCCACAGTTTCTTCAAATGGGTACAGGTTGACGACCACCAGGTCGAATGGAGCAATACCAAGCTCATTTAGCTGGTCGCGATGTTTTTGTTTCGTGCGATCCGCCAAAATTCCACCATGCACGCGCGGGTGCAAGGTTTTCACACGGCCGTCAAAGCACTCCGGAAATTCAGTCACGTTCTCTACCGGGGTAACCTCGACACCAGCATCAGCAATCACTTTGGCAGTCGAGCCCGTCGATACAATCTCTACCCCAGCTTTAGCAAGACCACGTGCTAAATCTTCCAAACCGGTTTTGTCATAAACGCTGATTAATGCGCGAGTGATCTTCGTCTGCTGTGTTCCAGAACCTTGGGTGTTTTCTACGGTCATAGTAGTACCTGCATCCTTAACGGTTGTGATGTGATGAGCTGTGAAGTGTTGGCCATAATCTAGATTAGCCATCGTTTGGTGTTTGCCTAGGGGGTGTATGGCACTTCCCCGGCAGAGACTGCGAAGCCCCTTAGCTAATTATGGTGAAAAACTACTTTCTTGGAATCTTGCTCGACTTCGGCCGACTGCAAGAGAGCGACCAATAGTTCTCGCTCATTTTTTTTAATCCGCTCATGTAATTCATCTTCTCGTTCTCCAAGCTGAATGTCTATCGCGCGTTGAGCGATGATGGGGCCGGTATCTACGCCCTCGTCTACATAATGCACTGTAGAGCCGGTAACTTTCACTCCATAGTCCAGAGCATCGCGCACTGCATGTGCGCCAGGAAACGACGGCAAAAGAGCCGGATGCGTATTAATGAGACGACCTCGAAATTTCTGGACGAAGCTCGGTCCCAGGATTTTCATGAAGCCAGCAGAAACAATCAGGTCTGGCGTACCCACGGATTTAGTTAGCTGCTCGTCCCAGTGGGAGCGGTCGTGCTGCATCGGCACAACAGCAGTTTCCACCCCGGCGGCCCGTGCACGATCTAAAGCCGGGCATTCGCGGTCGGAAACAACTAGTACAACAGCATAATTTTCATCTTGGTTATCAAGGAGAGCTTGTAATAGCGTCCCGCTCCCCGAAACCAAGGCAGTCAGTCGCAGTGGTGTATTCACATCTCACTAGACTACTCGGTACGCTCACTGTCGTCATGTCTATGCTCTTGCTCATTGCCATTTTCTCTGCCATTTTCATCCTGAGCATCCGCGCTACCTTTAGACGTTTCCACAGAATCTTCTTCGATCTCTTCCTCTGCATCAGCTTGTTCAGATTCATCAACTTGTTCAGATTCAGCAGCCACGTCGGATGCCGCATCGGTTTCTTGTGAGTCTTCAGTTTCGTGGCTCTCAAGCTCCGAAGCCTGCCCCTCCGGTTTCTGCACTTCGGGTTTCTGCCCCTCCGGTTCCTGCGGTTCCGGAGAGCCTAGCTCTTGTTCCTCGCCATCCACAGCCAATTCATCAACAACGGCAGGTTTCGCGTTGTACCTCCTCGCAAACACCAACTGCATGAGTGTGACTGCCAAAGCAATGCCACCAACCCAAATCAGTGCCAAACTGGCAGTCCACAGTACCGGTAAACCCGTATTGCTATAAGCACCAACCTGGCCTCCAGAAAGATAGGCAGCAACCGCTGTCAAGACCCACGCTGTAAAACCTGCGCTTAGCGTCATCACAGGGCTGGGGCGCATCCGCAGCATCACCACGATGATCACAGCGACAGGTATAAATAAGCCAATCCACGCCCAGCTTGCCGACGTAGGTGGCACCATTCCCATGACTGGCAGTGGCGGCAACGGCACCAGGTGCGTTTCAAACAAAGAAACGCTTCCTGCACCAAACTGATATTCCGATCCCAGCAAAACTCCACCGACACCAACAATGATATTGGGGATATACGCCAAGGAAAGCATGACCAGCGCCAGCCTCCCGCTACCACTAGCTTGTGGATACGCTGCCATAACTTCGGCCTGCCGCCCCCAGCCGACGACGAGGAAAATAACTGCAACGATTACCGCTGCGAGGCACAGCCACAACAACGTTTTTGCACCGATGACAACGCCTTCGAGGATTGATTGTGGAATGCCATAGCGTCGTGCCAGTGCCCGCCAAGCTTTCGGTCCGAGCCCGAAGACAAACGCAAGTAGATGCACTAGTGCTACTGAGAACATCACAGAACCAATTGGAGGAACGGTAACTGGATAGACAGTTTGGGCATCGGCGAGCATCAATAAGGCAACCACTGTGAACAACAGCGGCGTTACCAAGCTCCATACAAAGATCATCAGCAAATCAATAATGCTGAAACGCTTGCGGACGCTTACGCGAACCTGCCGAGCACTGAGGGCAAACGTAATAAGCGCCGGCAACAGCGGAACGGATGCTAGGACAACGCCGTCTCCGGCCACTGGCGCGGCGTGAAACACTAACCAAGCAGTTGCGGTAATTGTTGGCAATAGCGCGATTGACTGCGAGGTGCTCAGCAAAGCGCCAACTGCAATAGCAACAATCGACAAAATAACCACCAGGTGCGGGATAGCTAAAGTTAAGCCGACCTTGCGGATCCGCCGCCCCATCGTTAGTTGGGCTGCAGCAGGCGCTCTCTTAGCCTCCTGCCGCGCCTGACTCGATGTTTTATCGGCGCTTTTGGCGACGCTAACGCGCTGCCCCCGCGTCATACCTCGCGCAGAAGCAACTCTGCCACGTCGGGCATTAGCGGGCAGGGAAACGTTCGGCGCTGTGCGCGGGCGACGTTGCGGGCGGCGCGCAGCACGGGAATGCGGGCTCGAATTGCTATTCATCGCTTACTACTTTGCCATGAGCCGCAAACAACGCCATTGCGGCACGTCGCTACTGTCGGATCTAAAGGCACAACGGCAAGGCACAATGGCACGCCGATATTCGAATAAATACTGCAGTAAATTGCGGTTAGGAGAGTTTTCACAAGCAGCTCAATTGCCCACAACAACCACACTAACCTCAAATTTTGTGAGATACCACACCCATGTAAGGGCTAGACTGGCCAAAGCCTAAAGTTTTTCTGGAATAGAGTTGATCGATTGCGCCCGAGACATTATTGTTACATTCGTTAGATAACAGACAGGTTACAATTCAACGTCTCGTTTGCTGGCCAGCGTGTTGCCCTGGAAACGACGCACCGAATTACTTGAGAATTGCTGCAACAGGAACGGAAACCATTGATGCAAAGTTCTTCCACTCGATCCCGTGGGGGCCGCCACCGCAAGGTCAACGCGTCACAGACCGCTAAGGGACGCATCGCCCTGGTAACGGTGGCAGCAGGAACCGTGTCCTCCGCAGGCATCGGTGGCGCTACAGCCGCTCAACTCAATGCCGCTGAGGTGACGGAACAAGAATCAGCCGTCAACACCAACACCACGGATGTCGATTACACCCTGGCTAATGACGCCGACGCGCTGTTACCTTCCTCGGCTGTAGCTCCACAAATCCTGGAAATCAACGAATTCCGCCCCGTATCAAACCTGGCTGAACAGTTAGACAAGGCAGTTGCTCACTCCACGGAACGCATCGCCGCTGACCTGAGCTCTCGCCTGCCTAGCATCGTCAAGCCAGCAGAAGGCGTATTCACCTCAGGCTTCGGCCCTCGGTGGGGGTCATTCCATAACGGCATCGACATCGCAAACGTCAACGGCACACCCATCCTGGCAATCATGGACGGTATCGTTCTAGACTCCGGCCCTGCTTCCGGTTACGGCAACTGGATCCGGATCCAGCATGAAGACGGCACCATCTCACTGTACGGCCACATGGACACCCTGGACGTTACAGTCGGACAACAGGTGCACGCTGGTCAACGTATCGCGGGCATGGGAAACCAAGGCTTTTCCACCGGCACTCACCTACACTTCGAAGTACACCCAGGTGGTGGCGGACCAGTTGACCCAGCCGCTTGGCTGGCAGAACGTGGCATTTCTGTCTAAACCCAAATCATCCAGGAACCACTGCCGCTTTTATAACTTCATCTCCCGCTTACACCCAGCTTGCCTGTTTTTATTTCCGCAAGGGTGTAAGCGGTTTTTTGTTTTCGCCATCATACCCACACCCAAAACACCCCCGTACACTACCCCCAAAATCTAACCACCTAAGCAACAATTACACCACCATTCACATCAGCAACACGCCCTGTGAGCTGGCAGCTTAAATATTTTCGAACAAATCTACCCATTAACCTGCGCTTATGACATTGCCATCACAAATAAATAACGGTAGCTTTAACGATGTTCTGAAATCGTCGATTGCGGGCGCAAACATCACACGTTTCACCGCATCCGGCGTTTTTAGCCCTTGTAAGACTGCACGATTAGACAGGACCTTGTATGAAGCCTTCTCACCGCTTTCGACGGCTCACTGTAGGGATGAGTGCCGCCGGCCTCGCGGTCGCTGTGAGCACCACTGGATTCAACCCAGTCGCTCACGCAAAACCGGCCTTGACTGCGACTGTCAATCCTGAAAGTTCACAAGCCCCCGCCATCAACGGTTATGACTTAGACGCACTAGTACGCATTGCAGAAGGTTTGGCAGGGACGGTAGAACAGCTCAACAAGAACGGCGGCACTCCGTCTATTCAATCCAGCAGCGATGCTTTTGAAATCATCATCGACCCGCTAACATCCCCAGACGCGAATCCGGCTGAAGCTGCTGCGAAACTTACTCCTTCCGCCACCTACATGACGGCGGACAAAGGAAGCACTGCCGACGGTCGCACCGTGGTATTTCCGACCGAGGGCATATTCACCTCACCATACGGCATGCGCTGGGGACGGATGCACCAAGGCATCGATATCGGGAACGGAATTGGCACCCCCATTTACTCGATCATGGACGGCACTGTTATCAGCGCCGGCCCAGCGCAAGGCTATGGCAAGTGGGTGCGCGTACAACACGCTAACGGAGAAATTTCCGTCTACGGTCACGTTCATTCCTATAGCGTCAGCGTCGGAGACAAAGTCAAAGCCGGCGATCAAATCGCCACCATGGGTAACGAAGGTCATTCCACCGGCCCTCACTTACATTTCGAAATCCGCCCCGATGGCGCTACTCCGGTCGATCCAGTGCCATGGTTTGCCAACCAGGGCATCACGGTGCGTGGCGCTAAGTAACTCCCTTAAAGTTTCTCCATTGGCGGGGCACCCACCAACATCAAGCGAATAGTGCCCGAAGAACCAAAATCGATCGTTACGGTGGCTCGCGCTCCCTGGCCGTCCGCAGCAATCACGGTACCCAGTCCATATTTGGCGTGATTGACTTTGTCGCCGACGGCCAGGTCCAGTTTTGCGCCCTCGGGCTTCTTTTCAGGTATGGCAGATTGATTCCGTTGCGAAGGGGAAGACGCAGCGGATCCACGCATCCGGCGGGAACGACGGGCCCCATAGGAAATATCTGACCACGCATCATCGTTTCCACCGCTAAAGCCTGTAGTACCGTATCCACCACCCCACCCGGAGCCAAAGCCAGGACTAGGTTCCTCACGTTTCCACGTGATAACTTCCGACGGAATTTCTGCCAAAAAACGACTCGCGGGGTTTTCAACAGGTCGGCCCCAAGCAGACCGCATCATTGCGCGCGTTAAATACAATTTCTTACGGGCCCGTGTGATACCGACATATGCCAGGCGGCGTTCCTCAGACAATTCATGCGGATCCCCAAGCGCACGCAGATGTGGGAACTGCCCGTCCTCCCAGCCACTGACAAACACTACTGGAAATTCCAGCCCTTTAGCGGTGTGCAGTGTCATGAGCGTGACCACACCATGTTCGTGGTCTGGTATTTGATCAGCATCTGCCACCAGCGATACCTTCTCCAAAAAGGCTGAAAGGGAACCCGCTGGTGCTTCACCCTCGATAGCAACTACATCAATCTCGCTATCTTCTAGTCCCGCCGCGTTGACTGCATCAGAAGAAAACTCACGCGCTACCGAAACTAATTCGTTGAGGTTATCGAGCCGGGTGCCATCCTGTGGATCATTAGACGCTTCTAATTCGGCTTTGTAGCCGGTGATATCCAAGATCCGGCCGATCAACTCGCCCAATTGCGGCTGTCCAGTAACTTCGTTGCTCAGCGACGGAATTTCCTCACGCACAGTGGCCATCATTTCCACAAACCCTCGCAGTGAATTGCGTGCGCGCGCACTCAACCCTGAGATTTCGCCGGCAGCTGCCGCCTGCACGGCTTTACCGAAGCTAATATTGTAATTTTCCGCATGCAAAGCAACCTGGCCTTGGGCTTTTTCACCAATACCACGCTTGGGAGTATTGATGATGCGACGCAAGCTAACGGTATCGTCAGGGTTTTCAAGTACACGAAGGTAAGCCACAACATCGCGGATTTCTTTGCGCTCATAGAATTTGGTTCCCCCCACGACTTTGTATGGAATCCCCGAGCGAACAAAGATATCTTCTAACGCACGTGAAGCATTATTCGTCCGGTACATCACGGAAATATCGTTGTAGCTGTAGCCTTGATCGCTCAATTCATCGATCTCTGCAGCTATAAACCGTGCCTCGTCGTGCTCATTATCTGCGACGTAACCGATGATATTGTCGCCCGCACCTTGATCAGTCCACAGCTTTTTCTCGCGACGTCCCGCATTATTGGTTATCACCGCGTTGGCTGCAGTCAGGATATTTTGCGTAGAACGGTAGTTTTGTTCCAGCAAAATTGCTCTCGCCTGCGGGTAGTCGCGTTCAAATTCTTCGATGTTTCGGATGGTGGCACCACGGAAAGCATAAATGGATTGATCCGAGTCGCCGACTACGCACAACTCGGGTGCGCTGATTTGTTCTGGCCCCGGCCGGGCACCGTTTCCCTTGCCGACGAGAGCTGCCACCAGCGCATACTGTGCGTGGTTGGTGTCCTGGTATTCGTCAATAAGCACGTGCCGGAAACGCCTGCGATAGTATTCAGCTACTTGCTCGTGTTGCTGGAAAATCCTTACGACTTCTGCGATCAAATCATCAAAATCTACCGCGTTAGCTGCGCGAAGGCGTCGTTGATACTCGGCATAAACTTCTGCGACGGTCGTGTCAAAAGGGTTTTTCGTTGTTGCTGCCGCCGCGGCGGCCTCAGCAGGGTCTTGCAACTCGTTTTTGAGGTTCGAGATGGCATTTGCCAAAACCCGCCCAGTGAATTTTTTCAGATCCAGGTTCATTTCCTTGGCGATCATAGAGAGCAACCGGCGAGCATCATCACCGTCATAGATACTGAAATTCGTGTTCAAGCCGTCGATAAGCTGGGCATGTTGGCGCAAAATCCGCACGCATGTTGAGTGAAAAGTTGCGACCCACATACGGTCAGCAACCGGACCGACGAGGTTGCCAACACGCTCACGCATCTCCCGGGCGGCTTTGTTCGTGAACGTAATAGCCAAAATCTGGTGTGGCCCCACGCCACGCTGCTGCATAAGGTAAGCAATACGCCGGGTCAATACCGCGGTTTTCCCGGAACCAGCACCAGCAACAATCAACAGAGGACTTCCAGAATGCTCAACTGCTTCGCGTTGTTGCGCATTAAGCCCGGAGACCAATTGCTCACCCGACTGCTGGATCGGCTGTAGCGGTGAGCCAGAAAACCATGGCTCGGGGTTGTGTGCAGGTGAGTTCTGGGACTCTCTGTCATGTGGGCGAGGGTGAAACGGCGATGAATTCATAATGCTTCCAAACTACTATTTCGCAAAGTTTTTCACCGTCTAGTGCGAAGTTGTAACTACGACCACAGTAGAATGAAACACATGGATATGGATGCTGTGGCTGCAAACTTCCCCGTGCGCACACCTACCGGGACGGACGATCCACTCTCCGACAAGGAAATTGCGGCTTACCGGGAAGAAATCGACAAGATGAATGACATTATCTTGTCCGCGATAAAACGGCGCACGGAAGTTTCGCAAGCGATTGGCAAAACCCGCATGAGTTCCGGGGGTACCCGCCTGGTACATACACGCGAAGTGGCAATCATCAATTATTTTCGCGACGAATTGGGCAATGAAGGCGCCGATATCGCCAATGCTCTGCTGCGCTTGGGGCGTGGCCACCTGGGCTAGCCCACCCGACAATTGCCTAAGGTCCGCCACCGAAAACAGACCAAGCGGTGCATCACACGTATTTCACAGACATTAGTATGCCGTGGAAACCGCAACTTAAACTATTTTTATTCACCTATGGAGCATTCATTTCCTGACACAAATCCAATACCATCACCCCACCTAAAACCCCAATTCCGTCAGGCTTGCGACAGGCCACACCAAAAACATAGACAGCTTAGTCTAAAGATTGCAGACCAAGAGTGCTACTCTGACGTTAGTTCACAGGTGATCAACAGAAATGCTTATCGCCACTCAACAAGGAGGTTTCTCATGTCTGATCTCACCCCAAACCACAAGGCCGGCGAGCCACTGGCGCCTATCGATGGAGAATCCCTCCAGGCGATGGCCAATAAAAACACCGAAAACCCAGAAGGTGGCAAAAAGGTCATCCGCACCCACACTGAAGCAGATGGTCAGTTCCGCAATTACACCCAGGTACGCGATCTGAAACCAACCTTGGTTTCCGAGCCACCCAAACTGCTCGGCGATGATTCCGCACCAAACCCAACCGAAATTGCGCAGGCAGGTCTAGCAGCTTGCATCTCCGTAGGTATCCAGGCGGTTGCAACCCACCGTGGGATCACATTGACCAAGATCAACATCGACATCGAGTCTGACATCGACATCTCCCCAACTTGGGGCGTTTCTCCTCGCGAAGACGCCCGCCCGGGTGTCTCTGACGTACGCGTGAAGGTAGACGTCGACGGTGATGCCGACCGTGAAACCATCGAAAAAGTGGTTGCCGATGCTATTCAGTGGTCACCAGTGGTGAACACCTACACCCGGCCAGCCAAGCTAACTCACGAGCTCGTATAGGCCGCACACCAGCCCGCTCCCACCAATGCGATTGGAGCTTAGGATCACTAAGCTCCAATCGCGCAATGAAGGCGACTTTCATGACTACTGCAAACAGCATTGAACTAGCTCCTTTAGAGCTTGACGAAAAGATCCGCGCAACGCTGCAGGAAAACGCACCCGCCGTCGATAAGGGTGAAAAGCCAGCGCGCTACGGCCTAGAGCTGTTGGCTCAACATGGCCTACTCAACATCAACAAACTGGTGTCCGCCGTCCGTCTGGTCCGTGGATTAGCACGTGAGGATCTTTCTGTCGCATTTAGCACCTGGGCAGACCTTATGGTCTTGACCTACCTGAAAGCCGCTGACAGCCAGCACCCACAGCTAATCGAAGCCATCCAAAACGGCACCCGACCAGGCGTCACGGGCATGGCTTCCGTATTTAAGTTCGCTGCTGGTGCAGGGGATCTCGATTTGCAAGCCAAGGCTGTCGACGGCGGGTATCGCGTATCCGGCAAATTGAAATGGGCTTCAAACTTGGCTGAGGATTCTGTCATAGTATCTGGCGCCCACTCTGATCGGGGCGGGCAACTTTTATTCGTTGTTGACGGCAATGCCTCCGGCCTCACGCTTGGCACCCCATTCGGGTTGCTAGGTTTGAATGCCACCGCGTCTGCATGGGTGGAATTTAATGAAGTCTTCGTCCCAGAAGAAAATATTTTAACCACCAACTTCAAAGAATATCTGCCGAAGGTTCGCCCAACATTTCTGCTGCTACAAACTTCGGAATGCTTAGGCGTGGCAGAATCTGCAATCGCTGCAGCTAGCGGCAAGACTGTCGGAATCAATGAGGTATTCGCCGATGACGTCGCGAAGACCTACGAGAAAATCACCGAATTAATTAACACCCAAGAGTCCCTAGCGGAAAAATCTGCTAACGGACAACAAGTGGCATTCTCCGACCTATTGCGCCTACGGTTGGGGGCAGCAGAGGCTGCTGTAGAGGCCGCCAATCTAGAGATTCGGGTAGCTGGTGGCGCAGGCTATGCACAATCATCGCCAGCCTCACGCCGTTATCGTGAGGCCACGTTCATTCCTGTGCAGTCGCCTTCCGAAGGCCAGCTGAAATGGCAATTGGCACGCGAGGAAAACTAAGCAGTGACAGATTCGAACAATTCGACCGCTGGTTTCAGTCTGAAAGACAAGTTGCGTGGCGCATCGGGCGCCTTCCCGAAAGGCACCACAGTGGTAACGACGTTGCATGAGGGAGCAGATGCGGGAATGACGGTATCTGCTTTTTCTTCGCTATCCCTAGACCCGCCGCTGGTCATGCTATCAGTGGGCAACCATTCTTCCTCTCTGCCAAAACTCAAAGTAGGCAACCCAGTTGCAATTTCCGTTCTGGCACAAGGTCAAGCACCGCTGGCTCAACAATTTGCGAGAAAAGGAATCGACCGCTTCGCTGGGGTGAAAACCCACCGGACTACACTCGATGTTCCAGTAATTTCTGGCGCTGCATCCTGGTTTTCGGGCACGATTCAGTCCAAGACCCCCGCTGGGGACCACACCATCGTGATCGTAACAGTAGAAGAATGCGATTCCGACGCATCGGTAGCCCCGCTGCTCTACCAAGGCGGAGAGTTCCACTGCTGGCCAGAGGTCGGCTGGCGCCCGTCTTCAATTTAACAAGCCTGAGAAACCTACCAGCCCAAGATTCTCAGGTCCACAAAACCCGCAAACACCTTAAGGTGTTTGCGGGTTTTCGTATTTCCAGACGACGGTCTTCCTAGCACGCAGGCCTCAACGCGGGCTAGCAGTTGCATAAACCAGGTTACTCCGAATGTTTTGCGCTCTTTTTGGGCGTGTCGAAACATCCTTAACAATCGCAACACTTGTAACTTCAGTAGCATGAACTAAATTGCATTAATCTTACCGCGCCCGGAAATGCATTAACCCTCATTTATAGATATAAGGAGTCCATCATGAGGATGCGTAGACGCCTATCTCCTTCTCGCCCCCGCTGGCTCACACCAACGATCGCGCTAACCAGCACTTCCGCCCTCGTAGCGGCTGCTGCATTCGGCGGCAACCACGTGCTAAATACACAAAGCGCCGGTGAACAACCGATCGAAGCCACCCTGAAAACCACAAGTTTTTCCAGTGGCACCACGACCGTCGTGGACGATCCCGCGATTGCTACTCAAGGAGCTCACGACCACGGCCACGGTCATGATCATGGTCACCAGCACGGCAGCCCCGCAGAAGGCGAATCACGCGCCGTGCAAGAATTTACGCAAGAAGAAGAATTTGATTCCTTTGCGCTGACTTGGAAAGGCAACCGTGACGTTCTCGCATTCTTCCGCGCACAAGCAGCCGATGGCTCTTGGGGCCCATGGCTAGAAACCCACCCGCTTCCCAACCCCGATGAGGCCACGCAACAAGGCACCGAGTTGATCTATGTTGCTCCAACCAACAAGGTGCAGGTTTCTCTGGCTGGAGTGGACCTTTATGGTGCCGAAGCCCACGATAACCACAGCGCCCATGATGGTCATGCTGACCATGATGATCACAGTGTCCATGATGATCATGCTGACTCCGACGATCATGCCCCAGAGCTAGCCCCACAGATCAGGACCCCCAAAGCTGGCTTAGAAACCTCCGAAGGCATAATCCAACCAGTAACTGATTCTGTGGACCTCACGCACACTGATAACGCTGTCGGTGTCGCACCATTACCAAAAGCTGAAGAGCTCAACGCCGTTTTCGTCAATGGCCAAGAAGGTGCAACCCCGGCCGGTATTCAGCCGACCGCAAACCTTGCCGTTGGCCTGCCCAGTGTGGTCACCCGTCAGGCATGGGGCGCCAACGAATCTTTCCGCGGCAACTGTGGGCCAACCGGTATGGATTACAAAGCCATGACACTGCACCACACCGCAGGGATTAACAATTACACCAGAGAATCCGCTGCGGCACAGGTCCGTGGCGCATACCAGTACCACACACAATCTTTGGGCTGGTGCGATATCGGCTACCACGCACTCGTCGACAAGTTCGGCACCATCTATGAAGGCCGCCGCGATGGCTTGAACGCTGGAGTACTCGGCGCCCATGCAGGTGGGTACAACACCGGAACCTTTGGGATCGCATTGATTGGCAACCACCAAATCGCGCCAGTTCCGCAGCCGACAATCGACTCCGTCGGCCAAATCGCTGGCTGGCGCGCAGCACAATCTGGCTTCGACCCGTCCGGTACCGTATCGCTGACCTCCGAAGGTAGCCAATACGCTCGCTACCCTGCTGGCGACACTCGGACGTTCAACCGTTTCCATGGCCACCGCGATGTCGTCAACACCGAGTGCCCCGGCGATGAAGCTGTCAAACAGTGGGCGTCGATCCGCGCCGCAACCAACCAGGCCTATAGCCGAGTTTCCAGCATGATCGCGGGAAATCCAGGTGGCACACCGAGCCAGCCGGGCAACCAACCGCAAGGCAACCAACCGCAAAGCACACCTCCGCAACGTCCGTCGTCGCCAAATGGCAATGGTGGCCAGGATCTCGCTAAGCTCGCTGCCACTGCAATTGGTGTGATCGCCCCAATAGTTATGACTTTGCTGAAAAACTCTCAAACCAGCAGCCTGCCCGGTGATGCAAATAACCTGGCACAACTCCAAGTACTGCCTGGGCTCAATCTCGGTGATATTCCCGGTCTGGTCGGGCGCGTAGTGAAGTTGAGCGGCGATTCCAACATTGAGCAGACATGGGCACGCATTAACGCCCTATTGGGACCCGTCTTGGGTACACCGATCACTGGCATTGGCACTGCTGGTGCAAACACCGGCTTAGGCGCAGACGTTGACTTCGCTGTCTTCGACAACGGCGTGATCGTCGATTCCGAAGAAACCGGAACCCAAGCACTTTGGGGAGAAATCGCACGCGCCTGGGCAAACGGGGCGGTCAACACGCTGGGCTTGCCGACGAGCACTCCAGAAAACTATGACGGCACCACCCCAATCCGTGTGAAATTCCAGCACGGATCCATCACCTATGACCCAAATACTGGCCAGATTGATATCGCAGAAGAACCTGCTGATTCGCACAACCACTAGTCCGCACCAGTTCATGATGACTCGCCCCAACTCGCGCAGTTAATTCACGAACTAACTGCAACCAGGAAGGAGCAGTTTTGCATATGTGTACACATTCCCCAGAAACTGCGCACGCAAGTCAATCTTGTCCGCAACGCCAGGGCCAACACGGACCAGGCCACTGTCATCATGGCGCGGCAACGGGTGTACGCCTCGTAGCCGTCATTGTCTTGACCACCGTAATTCTGGTTGCGGAGATCGTCGGCGCGTTCTGGTCGGGATCGCTAGCTTTGCTTGCCGACGCTGGACACATGGCCACTGATTCCGTCGGCTTGGTCATGGCAGGTCTCGCAATGTGGTGGGGTCAGCGCAAAGCTACCCAGCTGGCAACCTATGGGTTTGCGCGTGCCGAGGTTATAGCCTCTGCACTCAACGCTTTACTAGTGATGGCTATTGCAGTGTGGATCATGATCGCCGCGCTCCGAAGGATTCACTATCCCGCTGAACTTTCTGCCGAAGTCATGATGGTCGTCGCTACAATCGGCCTGCTAGCCAACCTGCTAGCAATGCTATTGCTGCACAAACCATCGCAGAATTCGCTGAATATCAAAGGCGCTTACCTGCACATCATCTCAGATATGCTCAGTTCCGTCGGAGTCATTTTTGCGTCCGGGGTGGTCTGGGCAACTGGTTGGAACGGTGCGGATGTTGCGGTGTCCGTGCTCATCCTGGCACTCTTGTTGCCCCGTTGCTGGCACCTGTTAAAGCAATCTTTCTCGGTACTGATGCAGCATGCCCCGGCCGGATTAGACTATGTGGCAATCCAGCGCGAAATACTTCGCATTCCTGGCGTGCAGCAGGTTTATGACCTACATCTGTGGTCTTTGACTGGATCGGATGCGGTGGCCACGGTGCACGTCGTCGCCACCCGGCAGCACGAGATAGTTCTGCGCCACGTCGAAAACGTTTTGCGCACCAAGTACGGAATTGCACGCACCACCGTGCAAGTCGAGACTGCTTCCCCCACCACGGAACACTGCTCAGCCGCCCAGCCGACCAAAGCGACCAGCACCGCCGACCGTGCCGCGGCGCACCATCCGCACACCACCGAGCATCAGGGTTGGCAGCTATGGGATAAAACTGCTGTCTCATGTACCCGAAATTGGCGGGCACCTGTCGTGCGTACGAGCACAAGTCGGTATCATTTAACTTCGTGAGTTCTTTTGCATCGATAACCACCACCCCCGAATGGCAGCGTCTCAAAGCTCTGGCCGACGAGCAGGATTTCCATCTTCGCTCGTTGTTCCAGTCGGATCCAGATCGTGCCCGGCGGTGGTCTTTTTCTGCCGGCGAGTTACATCTCGACCTGTCAAAAAACTGGATCGATGACAACATTCATGACCACTTGTTGGCTCTCGCCGAGCGCGCCGGTCTGCGCGAAGCCCGGGAGAGGTTTTTCTCCGGCGCACACATCAACAACACCGAAGATCGCGCTGTCTTACACACCGCGCTCCGGGCACCTGGGTCTTTTCTCTCACAGGGCACACAAGATTTACTCGTAGACGGCCAGAACATCACCCAGGATGTCCACGCCGAACTGGAAAAAATGGAGCGCTTTGCCACTTCCCTGCGGGACGGCACCCGTACCGGGTTTACGGGCAAACAAATCCGGACCATTGTGAACATCGGCATCGGTGGTTCAGATCTCGGCCCAGCCTTTGCCGCACTAGCACTCCAGGAATACAACACCGCAGGAATTCACGCAGAATATGTTTCCAACGTGGATCCAGCGGACATGAACGACACCTTGGGCGTGGTAGATCCAGAAACCACCTTGTTTATCGTCAGTTCAAAATCGTTCGGTACCCAAGAAACACTGTCTAATGCCACGGCTGCTCGGCGTTGGCTCATCGACAAACTCGGCAGCGCGGATGCGGTGGCGCAGCATTTCGTGGCGGTATCTACCAATGCGGACAAGGTCCGCGAATTCGGTATCGACCCAGACAATATGTTTGTTTTCTGGGATTGGGTCGGTGGCCGTTATTCAGTAACTTCCGCGATCGGGTTATCGCTGATGCTGTGCATTGGGCCGGAAGATTTCCGCCGGTTCCTGGATGGCTTTCATGCCATCGATGACTATTTCTATCGCACAGACTTGAGCGATAACGTCGTCGTGCTCATGGGGTTGTTGGGCGTGTGGTACACGAATTTCCATGGAGCAGCCAGCCACGCAATTTTGCCTTATTCGCAGCACCTGCGCCGCTTCCCCGCTTACTTACAGCAACTGACCATGGAATCTAACGGCAAATCCGTGCGCCGTAACGGCACAGGCGTGGACTATACCACCGGCGAAATCTACTGGGGCCAGGCGGGAACCAACGGCCAGCATGCGTTCTTCCAGTTGCTGCACCAGGGCAAGCATCTCATTCCAGCCGATTTCATTGGCTTCGCCCGCCCGCATAATGATTTAGCAGCTATCGACGGTGAAGGTTCTTTACACGATTTGTTGATGAGTAATTTCTTCGCGCAATCAAAAGTCATGGCTTTTGGTCGGACCGCGCAAGAAGTTGCTGCCGAAGGCGTCGCGGAAGAATTAGTCCCCCATCTGGTGATGCCTGGAAACCGTCCCACTACCACGATTCTGGCGCCAAAATTAACCCCGGAGGTACTGGGCAGCCTGATCGCGTTGTACGAGCACATCACCTTTGTGCAAGGCGTGATATGGGACGTGAACTCCTTCGACCAATGGGGAGTTGAGCTCGGAAAAACCCAGGCGGACGAGCTCTTGCCGGCAGTTTCCGGCGCGGAAAAAATCGATTCCGGCGACAGTTCGACAGACCACTTGCTGCATTGGTATCGGAAGCAGCGTCAAAACAACAGCTAATCCAGCAACGGTTGGCACTGTGGGCACCACCAGATTATGCGCTCGAGTTCACCGGTGATTCCACCGTGTTGTTTCTGGTCCGGCCCACCGAGTGAATCTGACACGATGAGGCTGCGGCAGCGTCGGCATGGCCGATTATTGCGCCCGAACACATAGGTTGTCTCCCCGGCGCGTTTAATTCCGGTGGTCACCCGTACCGGTTCGTGCCTATTCGCCCACATGATCCGCCGCGCAATCTCCAAAATTTCGGCAACCCGCTCGTAGCTAAGCTTGCCGACGCGACTTGCTGGGTGAACACCAGCTAGAAAACAAATTTCTGCTCGATACTCATTGCCAATACCAACCAGGTTGGTTTGGTCCAGGAGCGCAGTGCCGATGGGGCGATGCGGTTGTTGCATAATTCGGCGTAGCGCCTCTGCGCTACCAGTCTCTCTGGCCTCCCGGCCTTCGTTATCCTGCGCCCCTACATCGCTGTCTACATCGCTGTCTTCCCAATCATCACTTAAAATATCTGGCCCTAAATCTGCGATGAATCGTTGATAATCAGCAACCGGCAGCACGCGCACTAAGCCAAGCTGATGCCCCACGATTTCGATGTCGCGCGGTTGATGCGCAAATCGCAGTACGACCCGCGCGGTGTAGCCAGGCTTGCGCCATTTGTCCCCAACCAGGTGCATCGCCCAGCTGCCTTCCATTTTCAGGTGCGTAGCCAGAATATGCTCCTCGAAAAGCATGAATAAGTATTTTCCATAAGGCCAGATTTTTGTGCAGCGTGCACCAGAGAAATCGTGGGTTGCATAGCGCGGGGTGCGCAGAGAAGTATGCGTGACTGTCTTGCCCACAAGAAATTGCAGGCGCTGGGAGAGCTGCAAGACGGAATCGCCTTCTGGCATATCGAGGCTACCTCCGTTTCAGAGAATTTTCGGTTTCGCTTGTTCGACCAGGACAACAGCCGCCGCACTACATTGTGCAGCGGCCACTGCAGCAAACTCTGCTTGGATCCTTGCACCAACCAATGAAGCAGACTAGTTTCCCAGCCGGATACCTTTCGGGCTGAGTTTAGCGCCATGTTCTCGCATAGAAATTGCCAGTGCGGACCCCAGGATTGCTGTTCCATTGGCTTTTTCGATAATCAACGGGCGGATCCACTCTTTTTCCAATCCAGCCTGTAGTGCAGTCACCAATAATTGTGTCGGATCCTGTTCGATGTCTTCTGGTAAAGCTTCGAAAAACGTCGTCAAGGTTTTTCCGCCTCGGCTCAGATGCGCCAAACATAATCCGTCGACAAGCACTACCAGGGCACCAGCAGCACGGGACGGACGCGCACGAGCAGTGCTTCCGGTATCTGCTGTCTCACCGTCCGCACGCGGCCAATCCAAAGCCGCCCCGTAGGGATTCGCCGGATCAGTGGCAGCTATCAGAACTATGCTCGGCTGCGCTGTTCCCGACGGCCACCCGTGTACATCTGGAGCATCATCACAACCACGTAGCCGGTCCACCACTGCGGGCGTCGAAAACTGTGCGGCCCCCAGCCCTTCAATGAAATACCCACGTTGGGCTTTACCTGTGGATTCAAACTCACTCAATACTTTGTATGCCAAGGCGAATCCACCAGGCACATCCTCGGATACAATGCTGCCACGACTGACCACACCATAACGGTCAAGCCAGGCCTCGCCTTGGGCTACCGAGCGTGCCGTGGCGTCGGTGTCGGCAGGTATTGTCAGTGCCCAACGCCCCACCATATCCGGCGGTGTAGCCTGAGCTGACCGGGCGTTCTGCCCGGTGGCGAAACTCGTGCGTCCCAAGCGCAAGCGGGAGCGACGGGGCTGTCGCTTAGCTTTGTGCGCCCTGCCCGCACCACCCGCCAGCCGTGCGCGGAGCGGAGCAAAACTATCCGGGCTGACCATCCCAAGATCAACCAGGCCCCATAGGCCCTCGCGAACTACATCACTAGAATGCAGGCTTAGCTGGTCGACGATTTCCGCAAACAGGTAGCCACCACCATTGTGCAAGACGTCGACAATGGCTTGCTGCACGGCCGACAGATTCGGGTTTTCCCCATCCGCAATTGGCGCGAGCTGCGCCGCATATTCAGCAGGCAGCAACATGATCCAAGGGTCATTGCTCCCAGCTTGCCCCGCTCCCCGGATCAGCACTTCCCCATTACTGGTGAGTTCGTCGAGGTGACGCGGGCTAAAACCGGGTACCCGGGACGGCAGCACCAGATGCTCCCAAGCACTCGCCGGCAACCGTACCCCGGCTAATTGCTCGACTGCTGCGAAAACCCCATCCGCCCCGCGCAGCCCTTGCTCCGTTGCACTGGCGTGGGAAGTACGAGGGCCTGTAGTCCCAACTGTGCCGGACGCAACGTCAGGTATCTCGGTTATCTGATGCCAATCTAATAAGAAGCGAGCAAACGCTGACTGACTCACAGGTTTTTGCGCTTTGCGGGCCGCCGCCAACGAGCGCGAACGGATCTGCTTTAATACTCCCGAAGCGCAATATTCCAGTTCATCAATGCCTTGGCGGTAGTGTCCTTCCACTAACTCACCGCTGGCAGCTAATCCTTGTACGATATGCCAGGCACTGGAGATACTTAGGCCGAATGCTTGCGCAGCATCGTGTATTACAAATGGGCCGCGCGCCCGAGACCAGCGTTTTAATAATTGTGCGAGAGCATCATCAATGGTCTCAGTAGGTGCCAGCACGCCGGGTGGTACTGGTATTCCTAGGCCGTCGCGAAGCAACGCTGCATCGTGGGATTGCGCCAGATAGTCCTCGCCCACCATGCGCACCAACATCACACGTGAGCCCAACTCGCTCCGGGCTCTGGCGACAGAGATGTCTGCATATTCAGCAAACCGTGCAACCGGGATGGGTCCGATGCGCCGCAGGGTATCGGCTAATTGTTCTGCTGTCTGCGCTCGGCGATCTGGCGCAGTGTGCTGCAGCGATTCATGCACTGCCGTGATCACGCTCGGATCCAAGAGTTCACGTAGCTCCACGGTTCCCAGTAGCTTTGCCAGTAAGCTTGGGTCCAATGACAGCGCCGCTGCCCGTTTCTCAGCCAGTGGGCTATCGCCTTCATACATGAACGCGCCGGTGTAATTAAACAACAATGACGAAGAAAATGGCGACGGTTGCTCCGTGGTCACTTCCGCAATCCGAATATTACGCTGAGCAATAGCACGGGTGACCTCATTTAATGCCGGAAGATCATAGACATCTTGTAAGCATTCGCGCACGGTTTCCAAAATGATAGGAAAGGACGGATACTTCCGTGCCACGTCCAGCAGTTGTTCTGCCTTTTGCCGCTGCTGCCATAGCGGGGCGCGTTTGCCTGGGTTGTAGCGTGGCAATAACAGCGCACGTGCCGCGCATTCACGAAACCGCGAAGCAAATAGTGCAGAATTACCCACTTGATTGGTCACTATGTCTTCGATCTCATCAGTAGTGAAGATAAACAGTGACGCATCTGGCTGCTGCTCGCCTTCAGGCACTCGCAGCACAATGCCGTCATCACCGGCCACTGCTTGGGCATCCATACCGGTGTTGTCCGCAATGCGCGCACCAACCGCTAATGCCCAGGCAGCGTTGACGCCACGTCCAAAAGGGCTGTGCAAGACGACGCGCCAGTCACCGAGTTCATCACGAAAACGTTCCAAAACCAGGGTTTTTTCATCCGGGATCAGTCCCGTTGCTTCGTATTGCTCATCCAAATAACCCAATACGTTGGCTCGCGCACGCTCATCTAACGGAAGCTCATCCAGCAAAGCCTCTCGTTTTCGGTGAGCTTCGCGTCGAAATTCGCCCAAAGCTAAGCCCAGCTCATAAGGGCGTCCTAGCTGATCTCCGCTCCAAAACGGCAGACGCCCCGTGTGGCCCGGCGCGGGAGTCACGATGACTTGATCACGCGTGATGTCTTCGATGCGCCAGCTGCTCGCGCCTAGAGTGAAAACATCCCCGACGCGGGATTCGTACACCATTTCTTCGTCTAGCTCACCTACCCGGCGCGGGGTGGCTTTGCTGGTCGTGTCGCCGCGAGTGGTGCTAGCTCCAGTGGCTGTGTCTGTCGTACCCGCCAGAAAAACCCCGAACATGCCACGATCCGGGATAGTGCCGCCGCTTGTTACCGCCACTCGTTGCGAACCAGGCCGAGTAGACAAAGTGTTGCGCACCCGGTCAAACACAATGCGCGGTTTCAACTCAGAAAAATCGGTACTAGGGTACAGTCCGCTGGCCAGATCTAGCACCGATTCGAAGACTTCGCGGTCCAAATCACGATACGGCCAGGCGCGACGAATAGTAGTAAACCATTCATCTACGTCCAGATCTTCCACTGCTACCGCAGCGATGGTTTGCTGCACCAACACGTCCAGAGGATTGCGTGGAACATGGATCTTTTCGATCAATCCTGGGGCTACCCGGTCGACGGTGACTGCAGTTTGCAAGAGATCCGCGCGGTGCTTCGGGTAAAAATCTCCTTTTGAAACGGCCCCTACGCTGTGGCCGGCGCGGCCAACTCGTTGCAAGGCGGAGGCCACCGACGGTGGTGATTCTACTTGCACTACCTGTTCGACTGCCCCCATATCGATGCCTAGTTCCAATGAACTGGTCGCGACGACAGCTTTCAACGCACCTTGTTTCAGCAGGGATTCTGTCTGCGCACGTTCATCTTTGGAGACCGAACCATGGTGTGCGCGGGCAATAACCGACGGCGCAGTACCCGCGATATCAGTGTGTTTCATCAACTGTGCGGGGTCCCGGCGCGTCGACGCCGACAATGATTCTGGGGCATGCTCGGCGGCATAAAGTTCGTTGAGCCGAGAGGTCAGTCGCTCTGCGGTTCGCCGGGAATTCACGAACACCAGAGTGGAGTTGCATTCCATGATGGTCTGGTAGAGCTCCGCTTCGATATGCGGCCAGATTGATTTCGCGGTTGGCAACGCCGAATCACTAGCAAACGCCGAATCACTAGCAAAGGTAGGGCTAGCAGCGTCGGGCGCACCACCGCTGCTTAGCCCCAATGGATCATCGACCGTCATCTCCCCAATCGTCGAGGCTTGTTCCGGTACCGGTAAATCTGACATGTCATCTACCGGCACGCGCACAGCAAGTTCCCAAGCCTTCTGCGCTGGTGGCGCGACAATTTCCACGGCTCGGTCACCACCCAAAAACTGCGCCACGGATTCAATCGGGCGCACCGTGGCAGACAAACCGATTCGTTGTGGGTCGTCGGCGATGCGCGCCAATCGTTCCAGTGTGAGCGCTAGGTGCACCCCACGTTTACTACCGGCTAGCGCATGGATTTCATCCACTATCACGGTGGTTACGGTCGTTAAAATCCCGGCGGCTTTACTTGTGAGCATGAGATAAGCCGATTCGGGGGTTGTGATCAAAATATCTGGCGGGCGACGCAGTTGCCGCGCGCGTTCTGCTTGCGGAGTATCACCACTGCGCACTCCAATGCTGACCGCTGGGGTATCCATACCAAGACGTTGTGCAACCCGCTCAATGCCGGTCAATGGGGCGTGTAAGTTTCGTTCGACGTCGACGCCCAAGGCTTTCAGCGGCGAAATATACAATACCTTAACCCCGGGTTTGCCTGCGTCGGCAAGAGAGAGCTGGCTGTTTCCAACCGGCAGGCTAAGCTGACCATCGCCAGCGATGAGCCCGTTAAGCGCCCAAAAGAACGCCGCCAGGGTTTTACCAGACCCCGTTGGGGCCACAACCAGCGCGTTTTTCCCTGCAGAAACCGCTTGCCAAGCTTGTTGTTGCACGGGCGTGGGCCGAGCAAAGACTTCACGAAACCAACCTGCCACTGGCGGGCTGAAACGAGATAGGACGTCATCAGGCATGAGGCCCACTCTACGGCTACAGTATGGGGCATGACAGGCGTGTTATCAGATGTTCGACTCACCAACCTTTTGGCCCAAGGTTCCGGGGAAATTCTCAAAGGAATCCGCGGGGTTGGTTTGTTGCGGGATAAGGAGCTCGCGCAAGCTGGTGACGAGCTGGCCCAAAACTGGATCGCGCGCGTGCTTGCTCAGCATCGCCCAGACGATGGTTTTTTATCCGAGGAGGCCAAGGATAATCCCACGCGGCTGCAGAAAAAACGAGTGTGGATTGTCGACCCGCTCGATGGCACAAAAGAGTTCGCCACCGGCCGACAGGACTGGGCCGTGCATATCGCGCTAGTCGAAGACGGGGTGCCGCTGCATGCCGCAGTCGGCCTACCTGACCTAGGTGTGGTGTTCCGTTCGTCTGATGTGCGCGCGGTATCCGGTCCGTTTTCGCGACGCATTGTGGTTTCGCGTAATCGCCCTCCGGAAATTGCAGACTACGTCGGCAAGCACATGGGTTTGCAGACCGTAAGGCTGGGCTCTGCCGGCGCTAAAGCAATGAAAGTCCTGCTAGGCGACGTTGATGCCTATATCCATTCCGGTGGACAATATGAGTGGGACCAGGCCGCGCCCGTCGGAGTGGCCCAAGCGGCCGGTTTGCACGTTAGCCGCCTGGACGGTTCGCAGCACCGGTTCAACCGCGCCGATACCTATATCCCGGATTTGTTGATCTGCCGGAAAGAACTTGCCGACGACATGTTGGGACATATCGCGGATTACAAAGCAGCCAACGGCCGCTATTAATCGTTAACTGTCTATGGCTAGTTGTTCATGCCTGGTTGTTCATGTCTAGCTGTACAAGACTGGTGGTACATGACCGATTGTTAATCGGCAGCGATGGGTACGCGCTAGTAAACTATGGCTCATGACTAAGCCGGCAACTAGCTCCGAAACTGACCCCACGAGTAGCGCCCATCCCCAAGCCGCTAGCAATACGATCTGCACTCCCTACGAGGATTTATTGCGCGATGTCCTAAACAACGGCACCGCTAAGCAGGACCGCACTGGCACCGGGACCACCAGCGTGTTCGGCCGACAGTTGCGGTATAACTTAGCCGAATCCTTCCCACTTTTGACCACTAAAAAAGTCTATTTCCACGCGGTAGTCGGTGAGCTGTTGTGGTTTTTGCGCGGCGATTCCAACGTGGCGTGGTTGCAGGACAACGGTGTGCGCATTTGGAATGAATGGGCCGATGATAACGGTGAATTAGGGCCGGTTTATGGCGTGCAATGGCGTTCGTGGCCAACCCCAGATGGCGGGCATATCGACCAAATCACCCAAGCCGTCCAAAACCTGCGAAAAAACCCGGATTCACGGCGCATGGTAGTCAGTGCTTGGAACGTCGCCGAGTTGGATGACATGGCATTAATGCCCTGCCATTTATTGTTCCAATTGTACGTCGCGGACGGCAAGCTCTCACTACAGGTTTACCAGCGCAGCGCGGACCTATTTTTAGGTGTGCCTTTCAACATCGCTTCCTACGCTTTACTGACGCATATGCTCGCCCAACAGGCTGGGTTGGAGGTCGGCGAGCTGATCTGGACCGGTGGCGACTGCCATATCTACAACGATCACTTCGATCAGGTCCGTGAGCAACTACGCCGCGAGCCACGCGCTTACCCACAACTGCGTTTGCGCAAAGCTGCCAGCATTTTCGATTATGATTTTTCCGATATCGCGGTCGAGGGCTATGATCCGCACCCGTCGATCAAAGCACAGGTCTCGGTGTAATGACCATGTTGGGAGCAATTTGGGCGCAATCACTCGACGGAATTATTGGCGACGGGGTGGCCATGCCGTGGCATGTGCCGGAGGATCTCGCGCATTTCAAAGAAATCACCACAGGTGCACCGGTGATCATGGGACGCAAGACATGGCAGTCGCTTCCCCAGCAGTTCCGCCCACTACCTGGGCGGGACAACTACGTATTGTCGTCGGCAAGCCCAGGTAGTTGGTCTGCCGGCGCTGAGGTTATCGGCTCGCTTGCCGACGTCGCGCAGTTACACACTGCATGGATTATGGGCGGTGGCAAAGTCTACGAGGCGACCTTGGGCGATGTCGACCGGTTAGAGATCACCCTGATGGGGGCGAATATTGGTAGCATTTATGGGCAGCGGGCCGTGTATGCTCCCGATGTTCCCGATGATTTCGGTCTGGTAGCAGATAGCGATTGGCAAGTCTCTGCGAATGGACACTTGCAAATTCCGGGGCATGAGCCCAGTGATTTACCGCTCAAGTATCGATTCTTAACCTACGAACGAAAGGCAGCAGCCTAAATGTCTGACGTACAAACCCCAGAAACCTCCCACGACGTGACCATCTTCGCTGCCAGCTGGTGCCCGTTTTGCCGCAAGCTGATCGGTGATTTGGAAGCCAATGGCACCCCATTTGCGGTGATCGATCCAGACTCGGAAGAAGGCCAAGCCAAAAACGCCAACCCATGGATCGAGTCTGTCAACGATGGCAACCGCATCATTCCAACGGTGCTGTTTTCTGATGGTTCCTCGATGACGAACCCACCCGCCAGTGATGTAGCAAAGAAATTGCAAGAACTACAAGGCTAACGCTGTAGTGTCGGTGACAAACTGTTGCTTGCGCCAGCGCCACACCCGCGCGTTCGCCCGAAATTTTCGTGTGCGCTAAGCTAATGGCTGGCCGGAATACCCGGCCAGTGTCGGCCCCAGTAGCTCAGGGGATAGAGCACGGCTCTCCTAAAGCCGGTGTCGGTGGTTCGAATCCACTCTGGGGCACATTCTTCTCTGGGATATTTCGTGTTATCTCGAGACATCATTCCTATGGTGGCTCGAGATTTCTCGTTTTCTCGGGTGCTTAGGCCTTGGTTTTAGGGATTTTATGAGGTCTGTGCAAAGTCTATTGCAGCCCAGACCGGTTCACTGATTCACGCCTTTGCAACGTTTTATTTTTTGAGAGTTTCTACTCCTGAACTCCTAGCTCCCCGAAACGATAACTTAGCGCACCAGCACTCGCGTTTTAACCCCGAAACTGTTGTTACTACTGATATTATTGTGACGATTGTTCATTCCTGATTGGAGGAATCTTGATGAATACCGGTCGCAATTTCAGCCGACGCTCTCTATTCCGCACTACCGGCGCCCTCGCGATAGCTGGCGCTTTTGCCAGCACCAGCGCAACTATCGCTGCCCCACACGCTGCAGCAGCAAACGGCCCTGGCCCGATCTTGGGCCGGGTGCTCGATTACGCTGCCGGCGTACCTTCTGCGCGTGCCATCAAGGACGGCGGCTTCCTCGGTGCCGTACGCTATGTCTCTGAACGCCGACCAGGCGCAGAGTGGATGCTAGGCAAACCCGTCAGCGCCACGGAAACCAACAACCTGGCAGCACTCGGCCTGGAAACCGCCTCGGTTTACCAATTCGGCCGCGCCGCAACTGCAGACTGGAAACAAGGCGCCTTAGGCGCCGCCACCCACGCACCAAAGGCGATCGCTTTACATCGCAGCGCAGGTGGCCCAACCGGCCGTCCTATCTATATTGCAATTGACGACAACCCCACCCGGGGCGAATACGATTCTTTGATTGCCCCCTACCTCCGCGCTTTTGAAGCACTACTGAAGGCTGCCGGATATTCTGCCGGAATCTACGGCAACTACAACGTCATCGACTGGGCTATCAAAGATGGCATTGGCTCCTACTTCTGGATGCATGACTGGGGTTCTGGAGGGAAAATCCACCCGCGCACGACTATCCATCAGCTGCCGCAGAATAAGCAGCAAACCATTGGTGGCGTGGTCTGCGACATTAATAATGTCTACGCCCATGATTGGGGCCAGTGGAAGCCAGGCGTTGCCTCGGGTGCGGGACGGACTCCGCAAAATAACCAAAATCAGCATCTCCCACAAGGCCCACAGCAGAACACACCAGGTCAATTCCCAGCTATTCCAGGTAGCACGACGCCACCGAATGTTGCCGAGCTGCAACGGCTCAGCTCTGACCCTGCAGTACAGCAAGGTGCGCGCACGGTGCAAGAGTTGCTGAAACTCGCACAGGATAACGCGCACCTTGCAAAACAATTCGGGCTCTAAACCGCCGCAAGACGGCTGGATCGACAACAGCCAGGAGCAAACAGCGTTATTTCAGATACGGAATAAACTGTTTCTCAGCGATTTCGGAGAGGTCATCTGCGCTACCGGTGATTGCGGCAGCAGCTACAAAATCTTTACCGAACGAGACCGAGGAATGCAGGCTGCGATCGTCCGACCAGCCCCATTTCGTCCCTTGCACTCCAGGCAACTTGGCGGTACCAAAATCCTGCTCATACCCGTCAGCTGCCACGGGGACCGTACGTTTCATCATCTCTAGAAGTGGATGTTTCGGATCTTCATCTTTGATTTGTGCGATGAAGCTGACTACGTCGTAGGTAGACGTGACAGAAAAACCCCACTTGGTGCCGGCTCGCGTCGAAAACAATCGATAGTCTTCTGCAACTTCGTCGATGGATTCCGGATATTGCGCCCACAGCTTGTCGGCCGCCGCATCACTCGATTCGGTAATCATAGCGTCGACAAGCTTTTTATCTGATTCATCGCCATTTTCTAGGACATATTCCGCTATAAACAATTTCACCAAGGATAAGGCCGGGCGCGCCATGCGATCGCTGGTGCTGCCAAGCTTGGAATTATCAGAAAATCGATACAACGTGAACTGGCTACCCTGTTGATTTTCCACGAAATCAATTTTCTTCGGACGCAAGATATTGCTGTCCTCAGTTAGTTCAGAACGATTAGCCTTCTTCGACCCCCCGGAAGCTGGCTCCGCTTTTTCTTCACCTGACCCAAAACTTGCGGAATCGTTGCCCCTGGTTTTAGCAACGTCATGCCCACTTCGATCGGCGGAAGCTCGGGCATCAGATAATTCTCCGTTCGGGCTAACCGACAGATGCGAAGCACTCATTCCGCTATGGGAGCCAACGAACGCCACAGCGACGATCACCGCCACTGCCGATGTTAAGAGGCCCCAACTCAAAACCTTAATCCCGAGCAGTCCAGAACCAGACTGAACGGCTGAAACCTGCGGCGTCGATGAGGTGGAACCTGCGTTTCCGAAATCTTTTGAGCGCGTCACAAATACATATCCTACAAAAGCAAAATCCCTTAACGTTAACCTACGCTAAGGGATTTCTGTGGAGAGCTAGCAGTCACTAGCTAGTTCGCTGCGAGCAGCTTTAATGATCAACTGGCGCTTCCACACCTACGCCTGTCATCGAACGAACTTCCATTTCTGCTGCCAAATGGTCAAGATTGTCCGGCTTAGAGAGCACGGTACCCAAGTAACCAGCCAGGAAGGCCAGTGGAATGGAAACCAGACCCGGAGAAGTCAGTGGGAAGATTGCCCAGTCTGCGCCCGGCACCATCGAAGATTCGGTGCCAGAAACGGCTGGCGAGAAGAAAATCAACAACAGGGAGCCAATTAGACCGGTGTACATCGAGGCAATAGCACCGGTGGTATTGAATTTGCGCCAGTACAACGAGTACAGGATCGTCGGCAAGTTTGCGGAGGCTGCAATAGCGAAGGCCAACGAAACCAAGAAAGCCACGTTCTGCTCCATCGCCAAGATACCCAGGATAACCGAGGCAATTCCAAGCACGATCACAGTGATGCGGGAAATACGAACCTGGGATTCTTCCGATGCCTCACCGTCGCGAAGCACCGCGTCATAAATATCGTGAGCCACCGAAGCGGATGCCGTAATCGTCAAACCTGCCACGACCGCAAGCACTGTTGCGAATGCCACCGCGGCAACGACGGCCATAAAGATTGGTCCCATCAATTCAAGGGCCAGCAGTGGTGCAGCCGCATTTGCGCCGCCTGGGGCGTCAACGATGATATCCGGGCCAACCAGTGCCGCCGCGCCGTAACCCAGAACCAAGGTCATCAGGTAGAACGAGCCGATAATGACAATAGCCCAGGTTACTGAACGACGCGCCTCGACCGCAGTAGGAACGGTGTAGAAACGCATCAGCACGTGTGGCAGGCCACCAACACCGAAGAGCAGTGAAACACCCAATGAAATGAAGTCCAACTGCGTCCAAATATCCGAACCATATTTCAAACCTGGTTTCATGATGTCTTCGGCCTCATAGGCGCGTTCGGCCAGGAATGCAGAGTTGCGGTGGGTCTCTACTGCCTGATCAAACAGTGTGGTGAAGCCACCACCAGCAGCGATAAAGGTCAAGATAATCATGACAACTACAGCAGTAACCAGCAAAACAGCTTTAATCATCTGCACATAGGTTGTGCCCTTCATTCCGCCGATTAGCACGTATGCGGTCATAACCGCACCGACGATACCGACGGTAATGTACTGCCACACTTTTTGATCCAGTCCAAGAAGAACCGAAACCAGTGAACCGGCACCAGCCATCTGCGCAACCAAGTAGAACA